>NZ_CBAICG010000033.1:0-36467 GCF_964715405.1 Solirhodobacter sp.
CACGTTCGGCCCGGCCCCCACCCCCATCGCGATCAGCGGGTCGAACGAGGGGTTCCAGGGGTCCAGAACGACGTGCCGGGTGATCCCGTCCTCGTCCGCCACCAAAAGCAGAAGCGGCGCCGTCACCGTCATCATGCGGAACGCGGCCAACTGCGCCTTCCAACGATCCCGCGGACCTGTGTGGATGCCCCCCGGATGCAAGCGATTCCTGGCTCGTTCGGGCATGTGATCAGGTGCGGCCGTGTGTTCGGCCTCGAAGATGCGGCCTCTCATGCGCCGCGGGCCGGTATGGAGATAGGGAGGTCGGGACCAGTTCGCTTACCCGCGCCCGATGGCGCTCGGTCCGGAATGCTGGTTCGCCCGACCCGGTCTCTTGCTCATCTGGCCTTACGTTCCCTCGCCCCGCTCTCATCCGGCGACAACCCGACGACACCGGCCCATGCGGTCGCCGTCACCGGATCGCCGATCGCCCGGCCCCGGTGATGCGCACGCCATCGCCACCACGCGGGGCGACGGCCCGGCGAGGAACGTCAGCGCCTGCGCACGCGACTGCTTGCGGCGGAAGACGACCGATCCGCCCGCCCCTGATCCGTGAACCTGGAACAGGTTCTTGGCCAAATCGAGGCCGATGATGCCAACCTCTCCCATCGACGCTCGCCCTCGTAGCGGGGCTTCAACACCCACCACCTTGGCACATCTTTGCCGCCGGGGGCGTCCACCCCGTCGCTTGCGGCTGCGGCGCAAGCGGCATGAACCGTCGCGGATCGCTTCGGCATCCACGGCGTCGTTCTTCGGGCGCTTGGGACCGGTTTGACGCAGGTCGGCGGGACCAGCCGCAGGTCATGGCCCGGCTTGCCGATCTCGCGGCCCCGGAAATGCGCCCCGCCTCAGGCGTCCACCGCAACACTGCGCGCTCGAAGCTGGCTGAAAACCATCAGAACCTGCGCCCGCCGCAACGTCGCGCGGAACACCGCCCTTCGTCGTGGAGTGCAGCAAACCCAGCGTGGCGCGCCGATGCCGTCGGGCGGCGGTGCCATCGTCAGCGCCGATCATCACCCGCCCGGGACCCGGGAATGACCGCGCGAGTTCTGCGACCACAGCCCGTCGAGACGGGGGGGATTATCCTGTTGTGCCTCAGTCCGAGGGCGCCTTGCGGCGATGGATCTGCACGATTTCGGCCAGGATCGACAAGGCGATTTCCTCGGGCGTGATGGCGCCGAGGTCGAGCCCGGCCGGCACCTTGAGGCGCGCAAGCCGGTCGGCAGAGAGCCCATCCCGCGTCAGCATGGCCTTGAGGTTCTCGCCCTTCGCGCGCGAACCGACGAAGGCCACATGATCGGCATCGGCCGACAGCGCGGCCCGCAGCGCGGCCTCATCGCCGCGCCCCTGAGTGGCGACGACGATGTAGCGCCGACCGGGATTGGCGCAGTCCAATGCAAAGCCTTCGATCCGCCGCTCCGCCTCCGCGAACGCGGACTGATCCTCGGGCGGCGAGACGACGGTCCGGGTGAAGCCGAAGCGGCCGCCGATGTCGCAAAGCGCGACCGCGACGGGGCTTGCCCCCAGGATGACAAGTTCCGGCAAGGGGATGATCGGTTCCACGAACACGTCCATCGTGCCCTTGGACGGGCACATGTTTGACGCGAAGCGCACGCCGTCGCGTTCCTCGCCGGGTTTCACGCCCTGCTCGCCCAGAAGGTCTTTCGGCTGGATCGAGACGAGTCGGGGTTTGCCATCGACGATCGACTCGCGGGCGGCCTTCAGCACGGCAGCGCGGGCGCAGCCGCCGCCGATCCAGCCGTCGGAAATGGTTCCGTCGGCCCGTATCACGGCCTTCGCGCCCGCCTTGGCCGCGGTGGCCGCGACGGTGCGCACCACGGTGGCAAGGGCGAAGGGTTTGCCCTGCGCCCTCAGGTCGGTGACGAGGGTCAGAATGTCGGCGGGTTTCATGGTCGGTCTCCGTCAGAGCCGGGTGAATTCGGGTTCCAGCGCCGCCAGCGCGTCCAGCGTGTTGGCGGCCGCGAAGAGGTCGAGGTAAGGCAGGGCCGCCGCCATGCCTGCGGCGACGGGGGCGTAATCCTTCCAACCCTTCAGCGGGTTGAGCCAGACGATGCGACAGCCGCGCTTCTTCAGGCGCGCCAACGCGGCGGCAAGACGGTCTGGCGGATCGGTGTCGTAGCCGTCCGACAGGATCAGCACCACGGTGCGGGAGCCGACCGCGCGGGCGGCATGCAGCGCGTTGAAGGAGGCCAGCGCGCTTGCGATCTGCGTGCCGCCGCCAAAGCCCTGCGCCATCAGGGACAACTTGCCCACCGCGCGCGACGTGTCGGCGTCGCGCAGCGCATCGGTGATGCGGATCAGGCGGGTGTGGAACAGGTAGGCGTCGGTCATCATGTCGGTCGACATCAGCCCGCGCAGGAAGGCCAGAAACACCCGCGCATAGACCGTCATCGATCCCGACACATCGCAGATCGCAATGATACGGGCCGGACGGTCGGGGCGGTGGCGGCGAAACAGCCGGATCGGTTCGCCCCCGGTGGCGACGCAGGCCCGCGCGATGCGGCGCAGGTCAAGCTGGGCCCCACGCCGGTCGACGCGGCGGCGGCGCGATCGGCGGTCACGGATCGCGGCGGCAAGGCGGCGGGCGACGGTCTCGGCGGCCGCGATATCGGCGGGCGTGACGAGTTCGCGCAGATCGGTGGGCATGAGGTTTTCAGACCGCGCCGCCACCAGCCGACCGGTGCCACCCTGGCTTGCAGCCTCGTCACCCTCGTCGGGGCTGTCGGGTCGGCCCTCGGCGCCCAGCGGCGAGCCTTCATGGACGGCGCCCACCTTGCGATGGCCCGGCTTTGAGGTATCCGCCACCCCCGCATTGCGGATGCGGCCCCGGTTCAGCCAATAGGCGGCGAAGAGGTCGTCGAACCGCTGCAATTCCTCATGCGTGCCGGTGCAGACAGCGCGCAGCGCAAGCCGCGCCTCATGCGGGTCGGTCGCCGTGACATGGGTCAGCGCCTCCATCGCGGCGGCGGTTTCCGCAACGCCGACGCGCAGGCCGTTCAGCCGCAGGTGGGCAAGAAAGCCCGCCATCCGTTCGGCCGGGCCCTGCGCGCGGGCGGGAAAGCGGGTCACGCCCATCACGCGGCCTTTCCGGCAAGGCGCTGCGCGACCTCGGTCGGGATGGCGGCGCGGTCGGCTTGCGTTTTCAGCAGGGTGACAAGGGTGGATTGCAGGATGATCGGGTCATCCGTCAGGTCGTTGACGCCCAGACCCGCAAGGGCGGCGGCGAAGTCGAGCATTTCGGCAACGCCCGGCTTCTTCTCAAGCTCTTCCCGGCGAAGGGATTGCACGAAACCGACGATCTGGCCCGCCAGTTTCTCCTCGATGCCGGGATGACGGGCGGCGAGGATGGCGAGTTCTGTCCGACGCTCGGGGTAATCGACCCAGGTGTAGATGCAGCGGCGCCGGAGCGCGTCCGACAGGTCGCGGGTGCCGTTGGCGGTGAGGATCACATAGGGCCGGGTGCGGGCCGTGATGGTGCCAAGCTCGGGGATGGTGATCTGGAAGTCGGAGAGGATTTCCAGCAGGTAGGCTTCGAATTCCTCGTCCGCGCGGTCGATCTCGTCGATCAGCAGAACCGGCGCGCGATCTTGCTGAAGCGCCTGAAGCAGGGGGCGGGCCATCAGGTAATCGGCCGAGAAGATGCGGGCTTCGACCTCGGGCCCGGTCACGCCGCCTTCGGCCGCGGCCCGGATGGCGAGCAGTTGGCGCTGGTAGTTCCATTCGTAGATCGCGTGGCTCGCGTCGAGACCCTCGTAGCACTGGAGCCGGATCAGTTTCGTGCCGCGCACCTGCGCCAGCGTGCGCGCGATCTCGGTCTTGCCAACGCCGGCGGAGCCTTCCAGAAGCAGCGGCCGCCCGAGCGCCATCGACAGATGCAGGGCCATGGCAAGCTCGTCGGTGGCAACATAGCCCGCCCCGGCAAGGTCGTTCTGCACTGTGCGCCAGTCGGCCAAGAGCGTGTCCTTTGAGAAGAGAGCCGGGGCGGGCAGGCCGCCCCGGTGTCTGTGTGCCTCAGGCGTGCAGCCCAAGGTCGTTGGCGATCTTCCAGATCCGCCAGTGGTCGTGGGGCATGTTCGACTGCACCAGACCGAAGGCGCGGAAGGCGTCATGCACCGCGTTGGAATAGGCCGGAACCGATCCCACGTTCGGGCTTTCGCCCACCCCCTTGGCGCCGATCGGGTGATGCGGGCTGGGGGTTTCGGTGAAGTCGGTGGTGTAGTGCGGCGTTTCCCAGGCGGTCGGGATGTAGAAATCCATCAACGTGCTGGATTTGTGGTTGCCCATCTCGTCATAGGCGATCTCTTGCCCCATCGCGATGGCCAGCCCTTCGGTCACGCCGCCGTGCACCTGACCCTCGATGATCATCGGATTGATGCGGGTGCCGCAATCGTCCAGCGCGTAGAACTGGCGGACCTTCCAGACGCCGGTATCGACGTCGATCTCGGTCACGCAGATGTAGGCGCCGAAGGGGAAGGTCATGTTCGGCGGGTCGTAATAGCTGACCGCCTCAAGCCCCGGTTCAAGGCCGGGGATCGCGTTGTGATAGGCGGCGAAGGCAATCTCCTTCATCGTCTTGAACCGCTCTGGCGCACCCTTGACCACAAAGCGGTCAACGTCCCATTCCACGTCGCCGTCGTGAACCTCCAGCAGATAGGCCGCGATCATCTGCGCCTTGGCGCGGATTTTCCGGCCCGCCATCGCGGTGGCCGCACCCGCGACGGGGGTGGAGCGCGACCCGTAGGTGCCAAGGCCATAGGGCGCGGTGTCGGTGTCGCCCTCTTCGATGGTGATGTCGTCGGCCGGCAGGCCGATCTCGGAGGCGAGGATTTGCGCGAAGGTCGTGGCGTGGCCCTGGCCCTGGCTGATGGTCCCCAGCCGGGCAATCGCCGAGCCGGTCGGGTGGATGCGAATCTCGCAACTGTCGAACATGCCCAGGCCAAGGATGTCGCAGTTCTTCACCGGCCCGGCGCCCACGATTTCGGTGAAGTGGCACAGGCCGATCCCCAGCAAGGATCGCGACTTGCCGGCCTTGAAGTCGGCCACCATCTGCGCCTGTTCGGCGCGCAGGCCCTTGTAGTTCACCGCCTCCAGCGCCTTGGCCCAGGCGGTGTGGTAATCGCCGGAGTCGTATTCCCAGCCCAGCGCCGAGTGGTAGGGGAACTGCTCCTTGCGGATGAAGTTCTTGGCGCGCAACTCTGCCGCATCCATGTTCAGCTTGATCGCAAGGATTTCGATCATCCGCTCGATGAAATAGGCGGCCTCGGTCACGCGGAAGGAACAGCGGTAGGCGACGCCGCCGGGGGCCTTGTTGGTGTAGACGCCGTCCACCGTGACGTGGGCCACCGGGATGTCGTACGACCCGGTGCAGATCGCGAAGAAGCCGGCCGGGAACTTGGTCGGGTCGGCGCAGGCGTCGAATCCGCCGTGGTCGGCGGTGACGTGGCAATCAAGGCCGGTGATCTTGCCGTCCTTGGTGGCCGAGATGCGGCCCTTCATCCAGTAGTCGCGCGCAAAGGCGGTGGACATCAGGTTGTCCATCCGGTCCTCGACCCATTTCACCGGAACCCCTGTGACGATCGACGCGACGATCGAACAGATGTAGCCCGGATAGACGCCGACCTTGTTGCCAAAGCCGCCGCCGATGTCGGGCGAGATGATGCGGATGTTGTGTTCCGCGATGCCCGAGATCAGCGAGGCGACGGTGCGAACGGCATGCGGCGCCTGAAAGGTGCCCCAGACCGTCAGCTTGCCGTTCACCTTGTCCATGCTGGCGACGCAGCCGCAGGTTTCCAGTGGGCAGGGGTGGGTGCGATGGTAGTAGATCATTTCCTCGGCGACAACCTCGGCCTCGGCGATGGCGGCGTCGGTGCCGTCCTTGTCGCCGACGTCCCAGGTGAAGATGTGGTTGTGATGCTTGCGCGGACCATGCGCGCCCGAGGTTTGCCCGGCAAGGTCTTCGCGCAGCACCGGCGCATCGGGCAGCATCGCCTTGAACGGGTCGGTGACGACCGGCAGTTCCTCGTATTCCACCTCGACCAGTTCCACCGCGTCGGCGGCGATGTAGCGGTCTTTGGCCACGACGAAGGCGACCTCCTGGCCCTGGAACAGCACCTTGCCGTCGGCCAGCACCATCTGCTTGTCGCCCGCCAGCGTCGGCATCCAGTGCAGGCCCAGCGGGCGCAGGTCATCGGCGGTCAGCACGGCGATGACGCCGGGCAGCGCCTTCGCGGCATCGGCGTTGATCGACTTCACGCGGGCGTGGGCATAGGGCGAGCGCACGAAATCGCCAAACAGCATCCCCGCCATCTTGATGTCGTCGACGTAGTTGCCCTTGCCCTGGGTGAAGCGCACGTCCTCGACCCGCTTGCGCGAGGCGCCCATGCCTTTGAGTTTCTCGATCCGCTCGTCGCGGGTTGGTGCCTGGTCGTTCATTCCGCGGCCTCCTTGGCTGCGTTCATCTCGGCCGCCGCGGCCAGGATGGATTTGACGATGTTCTGGTAGCCGGTGCAGCGGCAAAGGTTGCCCGACATGCCAAAGCGGATGTCCGCTTCGCTCGGGTCCGGGTTTTCCTGCAACAGGCGCCAGGCGCGGGTGATCATGCCGGGGGTGCAGAAGCCGCACTGAAGCCCGTGATGTTCGCGGAACGCCCGTTGCAGCGGATGCAGGGCGTCGGGGCTGCCCAGCCCTTCGATCGTCAGGATCGTGGCGCCGTCGGCCTGCGCCGCCAGCACGGTGCAGGACTTCACCGACTTGCCGTTCATGTCCACGGTGCAGACCCCGCAATGCGAGGTTTCGCAGCCGATATGGGGGCCGGTCAGGTTCAGCCGTTCCCGCAACACATGGATCAGCAGTTCGCGCGGCTCGGCGAGGGTTTCAACCTCGGCGCCGTTGACCGTCATCTTCAGATGCATCTTCGTCATGGGGCTCTCCTCAGGCTCGCGACCAGGCGCGCGCGATGGCGTGGCGCAGCACTGCCTTGGCAACGTGGCGTTTGAATTCGGCGGGGCCGCGGTTGTCGGAACCGGGCGAGATTGCCGCCTGCATGGCGTTGATGGCCGCCGTGACCGCGGCCGCATCGCAGGTCGTGCCGACGAGGGCGGCGGCGGCGTCCTTGGCCCAGATCGGCGTATCGGCGACATTCGTCATCGCGATCGAGGCAGCGGTGCATTTGCCCCCCGCCTTGGTCAGGATGACGGCAGCCGCAGCGGTGGCATAGTCGCCGATCTTGCGCTTTTGCTTCTCGTAAGCGGAACCGCCCACGGTCGGCGCGAAGGAAACCGAGACGAGGATCTCGTCATCGTGGCGGGCAGTGACGTAGGCGCTTTGATAGAAATCGCGGGCCGCAACCTCGCGCGGGCCCTGCGGGCCGCGCAATTCGAAGGTGGCGCCAAGACACTGCATCACGGCGGGCAGGTCGTTGCCGGGATCACCGTTGGCGACGTTGCCGCCGATGGTGCCCACATTGCGGACCTGCGGGTCGGCAATCTGCAATGCGGTTTCCGCCAGGATCGGCGCGGCTTTCGCAAGTCCGGCGTGGCCGATCACCTCCGCTTGCGTCACCATCGCCCCGATCCGGATGCGATCGGGCGTGACGTCGATCCCGCGCAGATCCGATATGGCTTGCAGATCGACCAGATGATCAACCGAGGCCATGCGCAGCTTCATCATCGGCACAAGGCTGTGGCCCCCCGCAAGCACCCGCGCCTCGTCGCCGTGCTCGGTCAGGATTTTCAGCGCCGCGGAAATATCGCGGGGCCGGTAATAGGTGAAACTGCCTGGTATCACGGGTCGTCCTCCCTGACATCCGGTTGACCGGAAACGTTGCGCCCTTGCGGGCTTGTCACGAGAGTAACGAGCGTGGCGGCGGGGCCGATGGCGGGTTCACGCGCGGCGCGCGCCTTTCACGAACTGCGGAATGGCTGCACGAAGTGCGTATCCGGGTGTGCAGCGCGACAATATGTCATGCCGCCGCCTGATTCGGAGGATTTGCGTGGCCTCACAGGCCAAGCGCGTCGCGCAGGGCCGCAACCTTGGTACGGCTGACCGGCGCCCGGTCCAGCAGGCAAATGTCGTCGAACAGGCAGCTTCCGCCGTCACGATGGCGCTCGAACCCGGTGACGCGGGCAAGATTGACCAGATAGCTGCGATGCGCGCGGAAGAAATTCGAGTGTCTCAACCGCTCTTCCGCTTCCGAGATCGACCAGGGACAGAAGAACCGGTCGTCGCAGCAATAGGCATAGGTGTAGTGACCCTCCGCCTCCAGCGCGGCGATTTCGGCGGCATCGACGAATTCCGTATGGCCCCGACGTTCCACCGGAATGCGCACCGCCTTCGCTGGTGCGGTGCCTGCTGCGTTGCCGAAAGGCTCTGGCATCGGCGCGGGCGATGGGGGCGGGGGCGCGGCAGCGCTTTGCGCGGGGATGCCGACCGGATCGGCGGATGAGACCAGAAACGTCGTGCCCGCCAGCAGGAAGCCCCCGCAGATGCCGAACGCCCCCAGCAGCACGATCAGCGCGAGATCCTGATTGGTCAGAACGGGGGTGAAGTCGGGCAGCCCCTCCAGCGCCGAGAACCCGGTTCCGGACATCGCCGCAAAATGCACGACGACGACCGTGGAGCCGAGGATCGCGGTGCCAAGCAGGATGTTCTTGCGTGTGCGATGCCCGTAAGCGACCCAGATCGCGGCCGTCCCCATGATCGGGGCGAGGATGGCCGCGGCAACGATGCTGGTCGTGTCGTAAACCGGTCGGCAAAGCTGCATCGCCGCCATCCCCGTGTAATGCATCACCACGATGCCAAGACCCAGGGTCGCCCCCGCCAGGATGAAGTGAAAACTGTCACGGCGGGCGAAATGCATGATCAGCAGCGACAGCCCGGACAGCAGGATGGCGATCAGCAATGAAGCAAGCGTCGGCAGCGTATCGTAGGACACCGGGATCGGAAGTCGGATCGCGAGCATCGCCGTGAAGTGCATCGACCAGATGCCGCCACCCAGCGCGACCGCCGCCATGCTGATCCTTGCCTGGCGCGCGCCGGGGCCGAGTTGAGCGAGCCCCCGTGTCAGCCAAAGGCCGGTAAAACTGGCCATCATCGAAATCGCGATGGATCCCAGAACCAGGCCGACATTGTAGGTCTGTTCGATCACGTGCTCTGCCGATGCGCTTCAGGTTCAAGATGCCCACGCATCCGGATTTAGGTCCGACTTTACCATAACACTTCCCCTTGAGAAGAGTTCAGAGGCGGCCCCTCCAACTGCGCCCCTTCGGCGCGGGACAGGGCTGAAAACTCGGCAACGGGCGCGGCGGGATCGGTTCCGCTGCTGCGCAAGCCGCCGGACAGCCTCCACCCCGGGCCGCGCCGCGAGGACCGGCACCGGGGCGCGGCGGATGCGCAAGCCGATCCAGGGGGTTCCCGCTTCGGTCGCGCGATCCGTGCCGCCGTGATGAAGACCACCCGTTGCGCCGGGTTCCGTGGTGAAGCAAGGCCGTGATCGCCCCCATCCAGGCGGTGCGGTGGGGGCCGGTCCCGGATGTCGAGCGGGACGACAGCATGCGCTGCCCGTCGACCATTGCAAGGCCCTGCGCGCCGGGCCTTGGCGGTCTGCAACCGGGGTTCCGATCACAGCCCGGCGGCGCAGGTCCAAGGTGGAATGCCTGCGATCCGGCGTTGGTCGCGGCGGCTGGCGATGGCGCGCGGGGATCGGTCAGACCGGCTTGCCCCGCCACGGCATTGCGTTCGCGGATGTCGATCCGCGAGGCGATGGTGGCCCTGCGCATCCTCTTTCACGCGCGATCGCGGTTGGAGGAGCCTGCATTGCTGGCAAAAGCAGGACCGGGCCATCGACGAACGGGATTTGCGGTCACGCCCCGCCGAGGTCACTTTGCAGCCCCCGACAGCCCCGTCAACGTGCAAGACCGGACGCGCAAGGCTCAGACCGAATTTTCTGATCTGTTCTATAAGGTTATCTGGTAGCGGAGGAGGGATTTGAACCCCCGACACGCGGATTATGATTCCGCTGCTCTAACCAACTGAGCTACTCCGCCACTCGGGCGCGGTGGTAAGAGACACGCGGGGAGGCGTCAAGGGGGAAATCGGTGGCGCGGCCCGGCATTGGCTGGCGGCCCTGACGCTGGGGCAAATTCCGGAATGGCCATTCGGGATCATCGGTCGGGCGGCCTGTGCGGTGATGCCTGGACGCGGGTCGATCCGGCGGCGGAACTGACCGTGCCGAAGCCGCGGCAGGATCGGGCAGAAGCGCCCTGGCGCAGGCATCGAACGGGGTATGCACGCCAATCAGGGGGATTTTCGCGACGGAAACGCCGCGCGTCAGCCGTTTGTCAGGTCTCTGCCCTATATGCCACCTGCGACGGCCGACCTTGCGGCCCCTCCCGATGACCGAAAGGCCCTTGATCATGTCTTCCTCCTCTCCCCGGCACTCCCTCGCCACCCGGCTTTTCCATGCGAGCCTTGCGGGCGCGGTGATCGTGCAACTCTTGTCGAGCGTCTGGATGCACCGCCCGCGCGGCACCAGCCCCGGCAACATCTTGTTCCCGATCCACGAATATGCCGGAATGCTGGCGCTGGTGCTGGCCTTCCTGTTCTGGGTCACCGTTTTAAGCCGCCGTGTCGGCACGGCGCCGGGGGCGCTGTTGCCGTGGTTCTCGGCCGAACGGCTCCGGGCGCTGCGGGCCGATGTTGGCACGCACCTGCGTGCCGCGCGGGCCTTCACCCTGCCACCGCATCAAGACCACGCGGCGCTACCCTCGGCGATCCACGGGCTTGGCCTCTTGCTGATCAGCTACATGGCCGTGTCGGGCACCTATTGGTATCTGATGTCACTGGCCGGGCTGGGCCGGTCCGCATTCGTGCAGCCGTTCATGGAACTTCACGGGCTGCTGGGCAACGTCGTCTGGGCCTATCTCATCGGCCACGCGGCGTTGGCGCTGTTGCACCACGTCACGAAGAACCTCTCGCTGGGCGTCATGTGGTCGGTGAAAAGCTGAGGAGGGCTATTTCGGGTCGGCCCCGCGCGGGCCGCCCGAGATCGCCAGCGTCACGTCGCGCAGCGCGGCGATCGGCGGCAAGGAACCCGGCACCGCGAAGTAGCGCGAGCGCCACGCCGGCCCGAACTTCTGCTTGAAGGCGCGCAGGCCGGCGAAATTGTAGAACGCCCCGCCGTACTTGAACAGAACCGAGCCGAAGCGGTTCCAGAGCCGCGCGCCGTATTTCACCTCCAGCCCGGCCAGCGGCGCCATGCCCAGGCTGAACTGCGCGGTGCCCTCGTCGCGCAGCCGTTCCATCAGCGCGATGAACAGGAACTGCATCACGTTGGGCGGCGCATCGGGGCCAAAGCGCATCAGGTCGATGGTGGCGCAGGCTTTGGTGTCGGTTTCCAGCACGTTGGCGAAGGCGACCACTTGGCCATCCCGCTTCACCAGCGCCAGCCGGAAGCGTTGCAGGTAATCGGCGTCGAAGCGCCCGACCGAGAACCGCTTTTCCCGCCCGCGTTTTTCCGCCAGCCAGGCCGCCGAAATCTCGGCCAGCCGCGCCATCAGGTCGGGTGAATGCGGCGGCGCCACCAGTTCGAACGAGATGCCTTCGCGCTGCACCTGGTTGTAGGCGGCGCGCATCGCCTTGTAGCGACGGCCGGACAGCGCGAAATCGGCCAGCGGCACGATGGCCTCTTCGCCGATCTTGTTCACCGTCAGCCCCATCTCGACCCAGATCGGCAGGTAGGTGTCGGTGATCTCGTAGAACACCGGGCGGCAGCCCGCCGCATAGGCCGCATCGAAGAAGGCCCAGGCCAGGTCGCGGACCTTGTCGCGCGGGCCGACCGGGTCGGAATAGGCGATCCAGGATTTGCCCTGCACGCCATACATGATGAAGGCGTCGTCATCGTCCGAGAAGAAGAAGGTCTTGTCGCCGCTGAGCGCGAGGTTCGCGATCGGCAGGTCCTGCTGGGCAACGATCCCGCGCGCTTTCTCCAGCGTCTCCGGGTCGGGGGTAACGCTGTGGGCGCGGGCGGGCTGCATCGAGATATAGACCAGCGCGAAGGTCATCAACGCCGTCGCGGTCAGCGCCGCGCGCAGCGCGCGGGGCGCGTTCGCGGTCGAGGCGAATTCGGTCAGGAGCGCGCTGGAATAGGTCGTGTTGTGGTGCATCAGCACCAGAAGGACGATGGCGCTAAGCGAGATCGAGGCGATCAGCGCGAACCAGCCGGGCGACAGCAGGTTCTGCGTCAACCGCGCGGGCCGGGTGAACTCGCTCCGGATCGGCGACAGCAGCAGGGCGGCGGCCAGCAGGATCGAGGCGCTGACCGTGTTCAGCCCGTTCAGCATCGAGGCGACGGCGCCGCCAAGCAGCGCGGCCTCGGTCAGCCAGAACGCGGCCGAGATGCGCCGCATCAGACCCTGCGCCAACAGGATCAGTGTCACGCCCAGCACCGCCGACAAAAGCGCCCCGCCTTCGAGCAGGATCGCGGCCACCACATCGTCGGGGGCCACCTCGTTGGGCCGGACCGAGGGCAGGATCGCGAGGATCAGCAGATAGACGCCGAGGCCGAGCACGCTGGCTCCGGTCGCGCCGGGCGCGATGCTGGTCATCACCCGGCTGACCGGGGCCATCGTGTCCGACACGTCGCCCAGGAGCCGCGCGATCGGGCCGCGCGCCAGCCGCGCCTCGTTCACCGAGATCACCACCATCGCCAGCGCGAAGGGCACCAGGTAGTAGATGATGCGGAACAGCAAAAGCGCGACCGCCGCCTGCTCGATGCTGACTGAGGCGGGCAGGGCGGTGATCACGACGCTTTCAAACACGCCGATGCCGCCCGGCACATGACTCAGCACCCCGGTCATCGCGGCGGTCGCGAAGATCGCGAGGAAGGTCACGAAATCGGGCGCGCCCGCGGGCAGCAGCACATAAAGCGCCAGTGCGGCCATGCAGGTATCGATCGCCGTGAAGGCAAGCTGGCCCAGCAGGATGCCGGGCGAGGGGGCGCGTAGTTCCAGCCGCCAGACGTGCAGCGCGTGGCCCGCCATCGAGGCCGCGCCGATCACGACCACCGTCGTCCCCAGCACGGCCAGCGCGATGAGCCGCATCCGGTCGGGGGCGATGTGGATGAAATCGGTCAGCGCAGCCGGGTGATAGACCAGCGAGGCCAAGCCGATGATGCTGATCCCCACCCCGAAGGCGAGCGATACGAAAGTGGATATGGCCGCCACTTCCAGCGCGTTGATGCCGAAGGCGGAATAGATGCGGTAACGCACCGCGCCGCCCGACAGCACCGAAATGCCGATGGTGTTGCCCAGCGAATAGCCCAGGCATGCCCCCATCGCCACCACCGGGAACGGCAGCTTGCGCCCGATGTGGCGCAGCGCCGACCAGTCGTAGCCGATCAGCGAGGTATAGCCCGCCGCCGTCGCCGCCAGCGCCGCCAGCAGCGCCCCGGCGGGCATCGCCTTGGCCTCGGTCAGAACGTGGTGTAGGTTGATGCCGGACAGCAGATGGAAAAGCGCACCGAGCCCGGCCGCGAACAGCGCGATGCCGATGAGGAACGGCGCCGCCTTCTTGAGGGTTCCGATCCAGCGTTGGCGCGCGGGCGCGGTGTCAGAGAAATCTTGGGTCATCGGAAATGCTCGGGCCTCTGCTGCGCCGCCTTGTGCCGGACCGGTTGCCCCGGCCGCCGCAGAGTCGGCGCGGCGCTGTGCGCGCGCAGTGATGCCCCGCAATGCGAGACGAAATCAAGACCTGCGGGTAATCGTGGCGTCACGCCTTCGTGGAACGTCGCGTTGCGGGCCTTCGGTCTGGACGCCCGGCCCCGCCCGGCGCTAAGGTCGGCAACCATGCCCCCGACCGAGCTTGTCATCTTCGATTGCGACGGCGTGCTGATCGACTCGGAAGTCATCAGCGCGAACATGCTGATCGCCGAGCTGAAGGGCTACGGCGTCGAGATGGACATGGCCTTCGTCAGCCGCCACTTTCTGGGCCGCAGCTACCCCGCGGTGCTGAAAGAGGTGCGCGAGCAGTTCGGGGTGCAACTGCCCGACCAGTTCGAGGCCGATTACCGCCGCCGCCTGCTGGCCGCCTTCGCCCGCGATCTGAAGGTGATGCCCGGTGCCACCGGGGTGATCGCGCGGCTGGGTCTGCCCTACGCGCTGGCGACCAGTTCCAGCCCCGAACGGGTGACCCAGTCGCTGCGGCTGACCGGGCTTGATGCGCTGTTCGGCCGCAATGTCTATACCGCCTCGATGGTGACCCGCGGCAAACCCGCGCCCGACCTGTTCCTGCACGTCGCGCAGCAGATGGGCGTCGATCCCGCCCGCTGTCTGGTGCTGGAGGACAGCCTGAACGGCCTGCGCGCCGGTCTTGCCGCCGGGATGGAGGTCTGGCGCTTCATCGGCGGCACCCATCTGGCCGGGCTCGACCTGACCGAACCGCCCGACGCCACGCCGCACGCGCGGCTGGCAAGCTTCGACGATTTCTTTGCGCTGCGGCCCGATCTCGGCCGCGCCCCGGATGCGGTGCCGCCATGAGCCAGATGCCTGACAACGACGCGACGCCGCAGGACGAAGCCGCCCGCGCGGGATGGCTTTACTATGTGGGGCAGATGACGCAGGATCAGATCGCGCGCGAAATGGGCATCTCGCGCCAGCGGGCGCAGCGGCTGGTGTCGCGCGCGGTGGCGGACCGACTGATCCATGTGCGCCTTGAACACCCGGTTTCCGCCTGTCTGGAGTTGGAACAGGCGCTGCGTCGGCGGTTTTCGCTGACCTGCTGCCGTGTCGCGCCCTCGCTTGGCGCCGGTGCCGATCCGGTGCGCGCCATCGCCCCCGTTGCCGCCGCCGAGGTCGAACGTTTCCTGCGCACGCCCGAACCGCTGGTGATC
Organism: Solirhodobacter sp.; assembly: GCF_964715405.1. NCBI lineage: Bacteria > Pseudomonadati > Pseudomonadota > Alphaproteobacteria > Rhodobacterales > Paracoccaceae > Solirhodobacter > Solirhodobacter sp. Next base: position 14,945 of record NZ_CBAICG010000033.1, read on the forward strand.
GCGCTCGGCACCGGCCGCGCCCTGCGCGCCACGGTCGAGGAGTTGTCGCCGATGGCCGCCGAACAGCACCGCCTCGTCTCGCTGATCGGCAACATCGCGCCCGACGGCTCGGCCTCGTTCTTCGATGTGATCATGCGCATTGCCGACAAGGTGCGCGCGCCGCACTACCCGATGCCGGTGCCGGTGGTCTCGGAAACCGCCGAGCAGAACGCGATGTTCCACGACCTTGCGCCGATCCGCCGCGTCACCGACCTTGCCCGTGCCGCCGATGTCAGCTTCGTCGGCGTCGGCCAGATGAGCAACGACGCGCCGTTGTTGCAGGATGGCTTCGTCAGTCGCGCGGAACTGGACGACATGCAGGCGATGGGGGCGACGGGCGAGGTCGCGGGCTGGGTCTATGATTCGGTCGGCCAATACCTCGACACCGGCACCAACCTGCGCGTCGGCGGGGTCAGGATCGACCCCGGACGCGCCCAACCAGTGATCGGCATCGCCGGGGGGGCCTCCAAGCATGCGGCCATTCTCGCTGCGCTGCGCGGCCGGATTATCAATGGTTTGATCACCGACGAGGAGAGCGCGCGGGCAATTCTCGCCGCGTCGCAGCGTTAGAAATCCATTCTGTGACCATCGGAACAGTTGACTTAGCCGTGAGTATTTGTGAGCATATGCCCACAGAACGATCATATGCTCACAACGAGCCAATGACCGTGATTGAGGGAGGATACTGATGACTTCGACGCTTCGCGCGCTTTTTGGTGCGTGTGCTGTCGCGGCCCTTGCAACGGTCGCGACCGCCGAAACCACGACGATCACCGTCGCCACCGTGAACAACGGCGACATGATCCGCATGCAGGGGCTGATGAGCGACTTCTACGCCAAGCACCCTGACATCAAGGTGAACTGGGTCACGCTGGAAGAAAACGTCCTGCGCCAGAAGGTCACCACCGACATCGCCACCAAGGGCGGTCAGTATGACGTGATGACGATCGGCACCTACGAGGTTCCGATCTGGGGCAAGCAGGGCTGGCTGGAAAGCCTGAACGACCTGCCCGCAAGCTGGGACATCGACGACCTGCTGCCCGCGATCCGCGGCGGCCTGACCGTTGACGGCAAGCTCTATGCCGCGCCGTTCTACGGCGAAAGCTCGATGGTCATGTACCGCACCGACCTGATGAAGAAGGCCGGGCTGACGATGGCCGACGCGCCGACCTGGACCGACATCGCCAAGGCGGCCGACGCCATGACCGACAAGGCCGCGGGCATCTACGGCATCTGCCTGCGCGGCAAGGCCGGCTGGGGCGAGAACATGGCGTTCCTGACCGCCACCGCCAACTCGTTCGGCGCCAAGTGGTTCGACGAGAAGTGGCAGCCGCAGTTCAACGGCGACGCGTGGAAGAAGACGATCAACTTCTACGTCGACCTGATGAAGAAAGACGGCCCACCCGGCGCCTCGAACAACGGGTTCAACGAGAACCTCGCGCTGTTCCAGCAGGGCAAGTGCGGCATGTGGATCGACGCCACCGTGGCGGCCTCGTTCGTGAGCGATCCGAAAGCCTCGAAGGTCGCCGACAGCGTGGGCTATGCGCTGGCGCCCGACAACGGGCTGGGCAAGCGCGGCAACTGGCTCTGGGCGTGGTCGCTGGCCATCCCGGCCGGCACCAAGCACGCCGACGCCGCCAAGACCTTCGTCGACTGGGCAACGTCGAAAGACTACCTCGCCCTCGTCGCCTCGAAGGAAGGCTGGGCCAACGTGCCCCCGGGCACCCGCAAGTCGCTTTACGCGAACCCGGACTATGCCAAGGTGCCGTTCGCCAAGATGACGCTGGACAGCATCAACTCGGCTGACCCGACGCATCCGACCGTCGACCCGGTTCCCTATGTCGGCGTGCAGTTCGTCGCGATCCCGGAATTCCAGGGCATTGCGAACGACGTGGGCCAGCAGTTCTCGGCCGCGCTTGCGGGCACCGAGACCGTCGATCAGGCGCTTGCCGCCGCGCAGGATCTGACGGTGCGTGCGATGACGAAGGCCGGTTACATCAAGTAATCGACCTCCTCCCAGCGGGGCCGGTTGTCACGAACCGGCCCCGCGCCTTCTTTCACGCATCCCCCGAGGACAGGTCATGGCCACCCAGCATTCGCGCGCCGCAGCGCGCCTGATGATCGCACCCTCCGTTATCCTGCTTCTGGGCTGGATGATCGTTCCGCTCGGCATGACGATCTGGTTCTCGTTTCTCAACTACAACCTGCTGCACGCCGGCCCGCACAACTTCATCGGGTTCCGCAATTACTACTATTTCCTGACCGACCCCACCTTCACGATCGCCCTGTGGAACACGCTGGTTCTGGTGTTGGGTGTCCTGCTGATCACCACCCTGGGCGGCGTTCTGCTGGCCCTGCTGCTGGATCAGCCGATGTGGGGGCAGGGCATCGTTCGCGTTCTGGTGATCGCGCCGTTCTTCGTGATGCCCACCGTGTCTGCGCTGGTCTGGAAGAACATGTTCATGAATCCGGTGAACGGCATCTTCGCCTGGATCGCGCAGTCCTTCGGGCTGCAACCCTTCGACTTCCTGTCGCAGGCGCCGCTGTTCTCGATCATCGTGATCGTCGCCTGGCAATGGCTGCCCTTCGCCACCCTGATCCTGCTGACCGCGCTGCAATCGCTCGACAGCGAGCAGATGGAGGCCGCCGAGATGGACGGCGCCTCCGCGCTCAACCGGTTCCGCTTCATCACCGTGCCGCACCTGACGCGCTCGATCACCGTGGTGATCCTGATCCAGACCATCTTCCTGCTGTCGGTCTTTGCCGAAATCCTTGTCACTACCAACGGCGGCCCCGGCACCGCCTCCACCAACATCACCTACCTCGTCTACGGCCAGTCGCTGCTGCAATACGACGTGGGCGGCGGTTCGGCGGGCGGCATCGTGGCGGTGATCCTGGCCAACATCGTCGCGATCTTCCTGATGCGGATGATCGGCAAGAACCTGGAGGCATGACAGATGGCCCGCCGCGTCACCCCCGCCCGCAAGGCAACCGTCACCGCGCTGGCCTGGGTCATCGCCTTCCTGATCTTCTTCCCGATCCTGTGGACCTTCCTGACCTCGTTCAAGTCCGAGGGCGACGCGGTGGCGATCCCGCCGAAGTTCCTGAACTTCCACTGGACGCTGGAGAACTACGCCATCGTCAACCAGCGGTCTGACTACCTGCTGCACTTCTGGAACTCGGTCGTGATCTCCTTCGGCTCGACGCTGCTGGGCCTCGTCATCGCCGTTCCGGCCGCCTGGGCGATGGCCTTCGTGCCGGGCAAGCGCACCAAGGACGTGCTGATGTGGATGCTGTCCACCAAGATGATGCCGCCGGTCGGTGTGCTGATCCCGATCTACCTGTTGTTCCGCAACACCGGACTGCTGGACACGCGCATCGGCCTTGTCATCGTGCTGACGCTGATCGACCTGCCGATCATCGTCTGGATGCTTTACACCTACTTCAAGGAAATCCCCGGCGAGATCCTTGAGGCGGCGCGGATGGACGGCGCCACGCTGCGGGCTGAAATCCTCTATGTGCTGACGCCGATGGCCCTTCCCGGCATCGCCTCCACGCTGCTCCTGAACGTGATCCTGGCGTGGAACGAGGCGTTCTGGACGCTGAACCTGACGGCCGCCAAGGCCGCGCCGCTGACCGCCTTCATCGCCAGCTATTCCTCGCCCGAGGGCCTTTTCTACGCCAAGCTTTCGGCCGCCTCGACGATGGCGATCGCCCCGATCGTGATCCTTGGCTGGTTCAGCCAGAAACAACTTGTCCGCGGCCTGACCTTCGGCGCCGTGAAGTAGGAGACCCGCAGATGGGCAAGATCAGCCTGAGCAACGTCAGCAAGAAATTCGGCGAGGTGGCGGTGATCCCCTCGCTCGACCTCGAAATCGAGGATGGCGAGTTCGTCGTCTTCGTCGGCCCCTCGGGCTGCGGCAAGTCCACGCTGCTGCGCCTGATCGCCGGGCTGGAGGATGTATCCGGCGGCGTGATCAAGATCGACGGCGTGAACGCGACCGAGACGCCGCCCGCCAAGCGCGGCCTCGCGATGGTGTTCCAAAGCTACGCGCTCTACCCCCACATGTCGGTGCGCAAGAACATCGCCTTCCCGCTGCGCATGGCCGGGATGGACGCCGCCGAACAGGAACGCCGGGTGACGGCGGCGGCGAAGGTCTTGAACCTGACCGACTACCTCGAACGCCGCCCCGGCCAGCTTTCGGGCGGCCAGCGTCAGCGCGTCGCCATCGGCCGCGCCATCGTGCGCCAACCCAAGGCGTTCCTGTTCGACGAGCCCTTGTCGAACCTCGACGCGGCGCTGCGGGTGAACATGCGGCTGGAAATCACCGAACTGCACCACACGCTGAAAACCACGATGATCTACGTGACGCATGATCAGGTCGAAGCGATGACGATGGCCGACAAGATCGTCGTGCTGCAGGCGGGCAGGGTCGAGCAGGTGGGCAGCCCGCTGGAGCTTTACCGCAACCCGGCCAACATCTTCGTCGCGGGCTTCATCGGCTCGCCGCGGATGAACTTCGTCACCGGCGCCGATGCCGCGGGGCTGAACGCCCACACCATCGGCGTGCGCCCCGAACACATCACCCTGTCGAAAACCGAGGGCCGCTGGGCGGGCAAGGTCCTGGTATCGGAGCACCTCGGCTCCGACACCTTCCTGCACGTCGTGATGGATGGCGGCCTTGGCACCATGACCGTGCGCGGCGACGGCGAGGTCGACGCCCGCCACGGCGACCGGGTATTCCTGACCCCGCAACAGGACAAGATCCACCGCTTCGGCGCAGACGGAAAGACGCTCGCATGAGACTGCAAGGCAAGACCGCCCTGATCACCGGTGCCGCCCGCGGCATAGGCCGCAGCTTCGCCGAGGCCTATGTGCGCGAAGGCGCCACCGTGGCCATCGGCGACATTCATTACGAGGCGGCGCAGCAGACCGCCGCCGAGATCGGCCCCGCCGCCCATGCCGTGCGGCTGGACGTGACCGATCAGGCGTCGATTGACGCGGCCGTGGCCGATTGCATCGCGAAAATGGGCGCCATCGACATCCTGATCAACAATGCCGCCCTGTTCGACGCCGCCCCGATCGCCGAGATTACCCGCGCCTCCTACGACCGGCTCTTTGCCGTCAACGTGGCGGGCACGCTCTTCACGCTTCAGGCCGTGGCGAAACACATGATCGCGCGGGGCAAGGGCGGCAAGATCATCAACATGGCGTCGCAGGCCGGGCGGCGGGGTGAAACCCTTGTCGCGGTCTACTGCGCCACCAAGGCCGCCGTGATCAGCATCACCCAGTCGGCGGGCCTCAACCTGATCGCCCACGGCATCAACGTGAACGCCATCGCCCCCGGCGTGGTCGATGGCGAACACTGGGACGGGGTCGATGCCCTGTTCGCGAAATACGAACACAAGGCCCCCGGCCAGAAGAAGAAAGAGGTCGGCGCCGCCGTCCCCTTCGGCCGCATGGGCACCGCTGCCGACCTCACCGGCATGGCGATCTTCCTTGCCACCCCCGAAGCCGACTACATCGTCGCCCAGACCTACAACGTCGACGGCGGGAACTGGATGAGCTGACATGGACCTTGGACTGAACGGCAAAGTGGCGGTCATCACCGGCGGCAGCGTCGGCATCGGGTTGGGCGTGGCCCGCGCCTTCGCGCGGGAAGGCGCGAACGTCATCCTCGCGGCGCGCGGCGAAGACCGCGTGATGACCGAAGCCGCCAACATCACCGCCGAATTCGACGTGCGCAGCCTTGGCGTCGCCTGCGACGTCGCCAGCGCCGATGGCTGCACCGCGCTCGTCGAAGCCGTGCGCCTGTTCGGCGGCGCCGACATCCTGGTGAACAACGCGGGCACCGGCTCGAACGAGACGATCCTGGAGGCGCCCGACGATAAGTGGCAGGCCTACTGGGACCTGCACGTCATGGCTGCCGTGCGCCTGTCGCGCGGCCTGGCACCCCTGATGATCGCGCGCGGCGGAGGGGCGATCCTGAACAACGCTTCGATCTGCGCGGTTCAGCCGCTGTGGTACGAACCGATCTACAACACGACCAAGGCGGCGCTGCTGATGTTCTCGAAAAACCTCGCCACCGAGTTGATCCCGCACAACATTCGCGTCAACACCATCAACCCCGGCCTGATCCTGACCCCCGACTGGATCAAGACCGCGCGTCAGCTTGCCCCCGATGGCGACTGGCAGGCCTACCTGCAAGCCGTCGCCGATGAACACGCCCCCATCAAGCGGTTCGGCACGGTCGAGGAACTGGCCGACTTCTTCGTCTTTCTCTGCTCCGACCGCGCCAGCTATTCGGTCGGCTCCACGTATCACGTCGACGGCGGAATGCTGCGAACCCTCTGAAAGGTGCCCCCATGACGAAACTTTCCACGGCGGCCCTGTCCCAGCTTCCCGCGGGCGTCGCCCGCCCCGGCTACGACCGTGCGGCCCTGACCCCCGGCATCCTGCACATCGGCGTCGGCAACTTCCACCGCGCGCATCAGGCGGTTTACCTCGACGACCTCTTCGCGCTGGGCGAGGGGCACGACTGGGCGCTGATCGGCGCGGGCGTGCGGGCGACCGACGCCAAGATGCGCGACGCGCTGGCGGCGCAGGACAACCTGTCCACCGTCATCGAACTGGACCCGCAGGGCAACCGCGCCCGTGTGACGGGTTCGATGATCGGTTTCGTCGCGGTGCAGCCCGACAACGCCGCGCTGATCGCCGCGATGGCGGACCCCGCGATCCGCATCGTCTCGCTGACGGTGACCGAGGGCGGCTATTACGTCGATCCCGCCACCGGCGTCTTCGACCCGACCCACCCCGAGATCGTCGCCGACGGCAAGACCCCGGCGAAACCGGCGACCGCTTTCGGCGCGATCCTCGCCGCGCTGAAGCTGCGTCGGGCGCAAGGGACGCAGCCGTTCACCGTGATGTCCTGCGACAACCTGCCCGGCAATGGCAACGTCACCCGCGATGCGGTGGTCGGCCTCGCCCGCCTGTCCGACCCCGCGCTGGCCGACTGGGTGGCCGCCCATGTCGCCTTCCCCAACGGCATGGTGGACCGCATCACCCCCGCGACCGGCCCGCACGAGCGCGCACTGGCGGCCCGTTTCGGCATCGAGGATGAGGTGCCCGTCACCTGCGAGCCCTTCCGCCAGTGGGTGCTGGAGGATCACTTCCCCGCCGGGCGCCCGCCGCTGGAAAAGGTCGGCGCGACCTTCACCCACGACGTTCACGTCTACGAGGCGATGAAGATCCGCATCCTGAACGGCGGCCATGCCATCATCGCCTACCCGTCCGGCCTGATGGACATCGAACTGGTGCACGAGGGGATGGCAAACCCGCTGGTCCGCGCCTTCCTGCGCAAGGTCGAACACGACGAGATCATCCCGCATGTCGCGCCGGTGCCCGCCACCGATCTTGGCGAGTATTATGCGCTGATCGAGGAGCGGTTCTCCAACCCCGAGATTGCCGACACCATCCGCCGCCTCTGCCTTGACGGTTCCAACCGGCAGCCGAAGTTCATCATCCCCTCGCTGCGCGATAACCTCGCCAAGGGGACGGTGCCGACCGGGCTGATCCTGCTCTCGGCGCTGTGGTGCCGCTACTGCGCGGGCACAACCGACTCGGGCGCCGCCATCGCCCCGAACGACCCGAACTGGGACCGGCTGACGGCCACCGCCAAGACTGCGAAGGCCGATCCGGCGGCGTGGCTCGGCATGGCCGACATCTACGGCGAAACCGGGCGCGACCCGCGCGTGCAGGCGGCCTTCGCCACGGCGCTGTACGCGATCTGGGCGAAGGGCACGGCGGCGGTGCTGGCGGATTATCTGGCCGGAAAGCCGCTCTGACCGCGCCCCCTCAGCTCACCAGGTGCCGCAGCCCCTGCGTCACGTCCGTCCGCACCGCCAGCCGCAGCCCCGGATCGTCCCCCGCCCGCAGCGCCGCCAGGATCATGCGGTGATGCTGCGGCGGCTCGTTGCGCCGCAGCCGCCCGTAAAGCGCGCGCATGGTGGGGCCGAGTTGCAGCCAGACGGTTTCGGCGATGGCCAGCATCGCCGGGGCCTGCGCGCGCAGATAGAGCGTGCGGTGAAACTCCAGATTGGTGCGGATGTAGGCCACCGCGTCCTGCTTTGCTACCGCCTCGGCATTGGCGGCGTTGATCGTCTGCAATCGCTCGATCAGCGCGAAATGGGCGCGCGGCAGGGCCCGGCTGGCCAGTTCCGGCTCCAGCAGCGCGCGGATCGACGCCATCTCCTCGATCCGCTCGTTCGACAGTTCCGGCGTGGAAATCCGCCCCGACGACGACATCGTCAACGCCCCTTCGGCCACCAGCCGCTGCACCGCCTCGCGCGCCGGAGTCATTGAAACATCAAAGGTTTTCGCGATTCCGCGCAGCGTCAGCGGTTGCCCCGGCGCCAGTTCGCCATGCATCACCTGCACGCGCAGCGCGCGGAACACGCGGTCATGCGCGGACAAGAGCGAGTCGGAAGGGCGGTTCTGCAACAGCATGGGACAGATGTGATCACGACCAGCCCGCCGGTCAATCCCCGACGCTGGCCCCGACGCTGGCCCCGAAGCTGATCGCGTGCAGACCATGTCCGTGCCGCTTCAACCAGGCGCGCGGTGAGGCAAAGCCCGGCATCAGTCGGCGCACCACCGCCCAGAACGCGGGCGAGTGGTTCATTTCCGCCAGATGCGCCACTTCATGCGCCGCGACGTAGTCCAGCACCTCGGGCGGCGCCATCACCAGCCGCCACGAAAACATCAAGGCCCCGTCCGGCGCGCATGACCCCCAGCGCGACCGTGTGTCGCGCAGCGTCAGCCGGGTGTAGGGCCGCCCCAACGCGGCCGCATGGCGATCACAGGCGGCCTGCAACCGCGCCCGCGCCAGCACCTTCAGGTAGGCTGCCACCCGCGCCGCGGCCCGCTCCGCGTCGCCCGGCACCAGCAGCGCGCCCGCTTCGATCCGCGGCACCCGGCCGGTGCCGGGCCGAATCGGCAGCTCCGCCCCCTCCACCGCCACGGTGCCGCCCATCGCCACCGCGCGGCCGACCGGCATCCGCGCCAGCGCCGCGCGAATCCATCCCTCCTTCTCGCGCGCGAAGGCCAGCGCCTCGGCCTCGCGCGCCCAGGGAGGCAGCGACAGCGTCACGCGCCCGTCAACCCGCGACACCCGCAGCGAAAACCGCCGCGCGCGGGCCGAACGGTGCAGCGTGATCGCAACGGGGGGAGAACCGGGAAGAACTGCCATGACACTCTTGGGCCGCTGAATGCGGTGCGCGGACCTTAACCGCTTCGCGCCGTGGCCAAAAGGCTTTGACACCCCCCGGCCTTTGTGGCAAAGCCCCCCGACTCTGGACAGCGCAGCTATGCAAGGGGACTATCCATGCCCAACCCGGAATGGGGCGTCAAACGCATTTGCCCGACGACTGGCAAACGTTTCTACGACCTGAACAGGACGCCGATCGTCAGCCCCTACACGGGCGAAGTGGTCGATATCGAGGTCTCGCGCCGCAAGGCGGCGAGCGCGATGGCGCGCGCCGTGGTCGAGAAGGAAGACGAAACGCTGACCGACGACATCGAGGCGGATGACGACATCCTCGCCCCGGCGCCCGCCGAGGACGCGGATATCGACGACGATTTGCTGGAAGACGACGAGGACGATACCGTCTCGCTCGACGAACTTGCCGACGTTCCCGGCGACGAGGAATAAGGCCGGACGCGGGGGAAACGGGCTGCGTTTTTCGCTTGCACGCCCCCCCGCGCTTCACTAGATAACCCGGGCGCAGCCGCAAGGCCGCGCACCCCCGGTGGGGTCATAGCTCAGATGGGAGAGCGCTTGAATGGCATTCAAGAGGTCGGGAGTTCGATCCTCCCTGGCTCCACCAATCAAATACTTGATAACTAACGAAAAAGCTGTCCGTTGATCTCGGGCGGCTTTTCGATTAACAACAACTTAACAGCAATCGGGGTCTGCGACTCTACAGAGGGTCCGGCAATTCCGGGTCGTCGTGTTTGCGGCGGCGCACAATTGGACGCTTCTTCATCGTGTTGGCGGGTGGTGCCTTGCCCCACAGTAACTTCCCAAGTTCGGCGACGTAGGTCAGCGGTACCTTCGGATTGTTGATGTCTTTGCCGCCATCACTATGCCACTTTGTTTCCCACAATCGGTAGTAGTGCTCCATGTCCTGCGGCGTTAGCAGGTAGATCGAGATAAGTTCGATGTCCTGGTAGACGGCGAAGATCCAATCGACCTGTCGGTACTTCGCGATGATCACAGGGTTCATGTGGTGATGTGTCGAGAATGAGCGGGTCAGGTTGATGTTGACCGACTTCAACTCGTATTCCGCGCCGGTCGCATCAACCGCGTCGTTGCCTTCGCGACCGGGGATGACTTTCAGCCCCAAGTTCAGAAGAACCTGCAAAAGCTTGCCGCCATTGTCCTGGAATATGTCGTCGATGCCATGCCGTGATGCGAGTTCTTGGTATCTGCGCACGGCGGGCCAAATTTCCGCCAATTCGGCGGCGTCGGGATGCGGCTTGAATCTATTGCTCAACATGGCTCCTCAACAAACTGTCGGGAGACACGGCCAAGGCTGCGGCAATCCTGCCTATGTTGTCGAGCGAGAGGTTGCGCTCGCTCCGTTCAACTGATCCAATATAGGTGCGATGCAAGCCAGCGGCGTCAGCCAAAGCTTCCTGCGACAGCCCACGCTCCTTGCGCAGGTTGCGGATGTTTTCAGCGAAAATCGCACGAAGGGTGGTGTCTCGTTTCACGCGCCCCACTAAAAGGTGTTGATGACTATGAGTCGACAGACTATGAGTAGCACTATGAGGCCTGCATACTCGACAGCACTCGGCTCCGCCTTTGTTGGCGACTCCCGCGAACTTCTGCGGCAGTTGCCTGATAACTCAGTCAACCTCGTGATGACGTCGCCACCGTTCGCATTGCAGCGCAAGAAGGCCTACGGGAACGCGGAGCAGCACGAGTATGTCGAATGGCTGGCTGAGTTCGGTGCGCTTGTTTTCCAGAAGTTGACACCCGACGGTAGCCTCGTGATCGACATTGGCGGGGCCTACGAAAAGGGCGTCCCCATTCGGTCACTCTATCCTTTCCGCACCTTGATCAAGTTTTGCGACGAGATCGGTTTCAGCTTGGCCGAGGAGTTCTACTGGCACAACCCGTCCAAACTGCCGAGTCCGATTGAATGGGTGAACAAGCGCAAGATCAGGACGAAAGATTCCGTCAATACTGTCTGGTGGCTGTCCAAAACGGCGTGGCCAAAGGCGAACGTCTCGAACGTCCTCGCACCCTATTCCGACCGTATGAAGAAACTGATCGAGGACCCCGGCAAGTTCTACACCCCAAAGGTGCGCCCGTCGGGGCACGACATTAGCGCAGGCTTCGGCAAGGATAACGGCGGAGCGATCCCGCCGAACTTGCTTTCGTTTCCGAACACTGAGTCAAACGGGCGCTATCTCGCGGGCTGCAAGACTCTAGGCGAAACCGGGCACCCTGCACGTTTCCCGGCCAAGCTGCCCGAGTTCTTCATCCGATTCCTGACGGAACCCGGCGACGTCGTTCTCGACATCTTCGCCGGATCGAACACCACGGGCGAAGTTGCCGAACGCGAGTGTCGCCGCTGGATGGCGTTCGAGGAACAGCGCGACTATGTTGCGGCCTCGGCTTTCCGGTTTGCTAGCGAGGGCACGGATCTTCGCGCGCTCTATGACCGAGTCATGTCGGGCGACAGCGTCCAGATCGAACGCAGGCAGTTCAGCCTTCTGCCCTGACTGTTGCAGCAACGACGGAGTGCCGGCCAAGTGATTGAGCTTTGCCTGGCCCCCCGCCACCAATGAAAAGGGCCCGTCTCTGCGATCAGAGCGGGCCCTTCAAATCTGTGTGGCACCTTTGGCGCCGGTTTGACCGCTTTGCCGGTTCAGGCAATGGTGCGGCCCTGCGCGCCCATCGCGACATCGTGGATGTCGTCGCGGCGGATGCCGATATCGGCCAGATCGCGGTCGCTCATCACGGTGAGTTCGCGCACGATCCGCAGGTAGTTCTGCCGGCGTTCATACCCTTCGCGCACCCGGTCGAGCGACGAGCGAAGTTCGAGGCCAAGGGCCGATGCCCAATTCTTTGATTGCTTGCCAACGATTGCGTAGGCCATCTTGCGGTTCCTTCCATCACATCTCTTACCCGGCCAATATGGGCGCTTTACCGGGCCGGGACTACGCCGCAATGGGGAATGCTGCAATGCAGCATGCGCATTGCTCGGCTGGCGGTGTCAGGGCATCAGCCCCAGCCGGTTCGCGTGCCACGCCGCCTCGGCGCGCGACGAGATGCCCAGTTTCGCGTAGACCGACTTGATGTAACCCGCCACCGTCGTCTCGGCGAGGCCAAGCTCGGCCGCCACCTCGGCGTTGCGCAGGCCGCGGCTGATCAGGCCCAGCACCTCTTGCTCGCGCCGGGTCAGCGACACGCCTTCCTGACCGATGGGGCCGGTCTGGCGGAAATGTTCCATGATCCGCCGGGCGATCGAGGGCGAGAGGGCGGGCACGCCGTGGCGGATCTGGCGCAGTTGCAGGATCAGCATCTGGTCGGCCTGGTCCTTCAGCAGATAGCCATCCGCCCCCGCCGCCAGCGCGCCGACGATGTAGCTGTCATCGGCCATCACCGTGGTGACGACGCACAGCGCCTGCGACTCGTCCCGCCTCAGCGCGCGCAGCACGTCGAGCCCCGACCCGTCGGGCAGCATCAGGTCGATCAGCACCAGATCGTAGGACTGCGCCATGATCGCGGCGAGGCCCTTGGCGCGGGTCGCCACCGCCTCCACCGCGATGCCGTCAAAGGCCGTGCGCACCAGACCCACCAGCCAGGCGCGCGCCTCGGGCACGTCTTCAAGGATCAGTGCGGTCTTCATGGCATCGCCCCGGTCTCGGCGCGCTTGACCGGAATGAAGCCGCTGACCCGCGTGCCGTGATCCGGCGGCGTTCGCTGGCCGATCTCGATCCGGCCACCCAGCGCCGCCAGCCGCTCGGTCAGGTTGGCGATGCCGCTGCCGCCGGGCGCGCGGTCCCCGGCGATTCCGGTGCCGTCATCCTCGATGCAGAACCGCAACGCCTCGGGGCCAAGGTCGATGGCGACCGTCACCCGCCCGGCGCGGGCGTGGTGGATGGTATTGCTGGTCGCCTCGCGGATGACGGCCTGCAAGGAGGCCACGATGACCGGGTCGGGGGGTAGGCCGGGCTCAAGATCCAGCCGCCAGTCCAGCGCAATCCCGCAGGACGCGAGCAGTTCGGACACCTCACGGCGCAGCTCGGCCAGCATCGCCTCCAATGTGCGGTTCTGCTGGCGGGCATCCGAGACGATCTGGCGCAGGTCCGCCAGCGCCGCGCGCACCAGCCCGTTCTTCTTTTCGACCGGCCCGGCATGCAGCGCGGCAAGCAGCTGGATGCCGATGTTGTCGTGCATGTCGCGCGAAATCCGCGCGCGTTCGTCCAGCACGCCGCGCGCGAAGGCATCGCGGCTCTCCGCCAGATTGTCGAGGAGGCGGGTCATCGCGCCCAGCGTCCGCATGTCGCGTGACGAAAACAGGCGCCGCCCGCCCGATTTCCAGTCAAGCTGCACGGCGGGCAGGCCCGCCACCGCCGGAACCATCAGCGTCATTCCGTCGCCCAGCACACGCGGATGCTCGGGCCCGGCCTCGACCTCGGTCAGCCCCAGGGGCGCGAAGATGTCGTGCAGCAGGTCGCGCCATTTGCGGGCCTGTTCCGGCCGGGTCGGCGACAGCGCGACATCGCTCAGCCGGTCGAACCAGACCTCGGGCGCGGCGACGGGGTCGCGCCAGGCCAGGATACGGCGGGCCACCACATCGCGCAGGGGCAGGTAAAGCGCCAGCACGGCCACCATCGCGCCCTCAAGCCCCTGCAACGGTTTGAACGACAGCCAGGTCAGAAGCGCGGCGTCGATCGCGAGGACCAGCCCAAGCGCGGCAAGGTAGAACAGCACGCGGACCGACCAGGCCTCCAGATCCAGCAGCCGGTAGCGCACGACACCGAGGGCAAGCCCGGCGTAGACGAAGAGAAACGACAGGAAGGCCACGCTCTGCGACAGCGGCATCGGGGCGCCCAGCACGGGCGGCGCGATGATCATCAGCACGAAGACACCGGCGCCGATCAGCACGCTCAGCCCCAGCCATAGCAGCCGCGCCCGCGCCACCGCATCGCCACGGGTGGCGCGGCGCTGCAACCCGACGAAAATCATGATCAGCGTCAGGTTCACCAGCATCGGCACCTGTGTTCCCAGCCAGGGCACGCCGACAAGCTGAAGCGCGTTGAGCACCGGCGGTGGCAGCAGCAACACCGCGGGAAGCAATGCGACCCGCGGGGACAGAAGGCGAACCGGATAGATCATGAACAGGCCAAGCATCCCGACACCGAACATCATCGCCGGAAAGCTGTTGGCCAGCGCCAGGCCCCGGAGCATCGGCGCGGGCAGTGCAAGCTCGCGCGTGCTGTAGACCGATGCCGCGAAGGCCGACCCCATCAGCCCGACGCCGGACAGCAGCAGCAGCCCGACCTCCGGTCCGCCCCGCCGCATCGCAAAGACCCAGGCTCCGGCGATCAGACCAACCAGCCCGACGCCGATCTGCAGCCAGAACGCGGGCTGCAGATCGGACACCGGGCGCACCGCCGCCGCGTTGACCGCAAGGCGGCGCAGGGCACCGCCCGCCTCGACCAGTTCCAGTTCCACCGGGCCCGCGGCGAGGATCGCGTGCAGGCTGTCCTGACGCGCGCGGAATCTGTTCAGGTCATCGTAAGCGGGCAGGACATCCGATTCCTCGATGATGTCGACGGCCTCGAGGGCGACCCGGCGGAGGCCGCCCGACAGCGCCATCAGGCGGCCACCGGGTGCCACGTCGGCCAAGGGGCCGCTTGCGGCGACGGCCGTGACAGCCAGTCCGGGGCCCGTGTC
Organism: Solirhodobacter sp.; assembly: GCF_964715405.1. Taxonomy (NCBI): domain Bacteria; kingdom Pseudomonadati; phylum Pseudomonadota; class Alphaproteobacteria; order Rhodobacterales; family Paracoccaceae; genus Solirhodobacter; species Solirhodobacter sp. The sequence goes on from NZ_CBAICG010000033.1 coordinate 29,959, forward strand.
GGCAGCCAGCGTCACGCCAAGCCAAGGCTGGCGCGTGGCCATCTGCACGCAGGCCATCGCGGCGAAGAGGCCGCAGAGCATGCAGATGCCGACAAAGGGCACCGGAAGTAGAAGGCGCTTCATCAAGAACCCACCCGCGAGACATGCTTTCAAGTCTGACGCCGAGCCCGCGTGCTTGTCCACCCCCCCGAAACAGGGGGATGACAGGCCACCGCGGTTCTTCCTATCACTGACCTCGCTGCGTCGTGCAACGCGACGGTATTCCGGCCGCGACCACCTCGGTTTCGGGTTGCCTGTCGTCAGGCGGCGGTCGCAGCGACCCGAAGCGGGCGCGCCGCAAGGGCGCACTGCAGGTTTCAGCACTGCCGCAGGGTATTCGCGGCCACGCTTGGGGGCAGATTTGCGCCCCTGTGAGAACGGCGGGTCGGGGCGTCCCCTCTCCGACCCGCCGGTTTTCTTGGGCCCTTGATCGAAGGGCCTGTGCCTGCCAATGCCCCGGGGCGTTGGCGTCAGAACACCGCCGCCACGTCGTACATCACCGGCTCGAAGCGCGAACAAAGCGCGGCGACGCGGCGGTTGCGCTCACGCATCTCGGGGCTGCGCAGCATCGCCTGAAAATCCTCGCGCCGCCGCCATTTGGAATAATTCGCGATCCGGGTCTGCGCGTCGTTCACATGCAGTCCCGCCTCGATGAACCCCGGCTGGTGCCGGATGAAGGCGCTGTAGGCGTCCTTCAACTCGTCGAGCAGGTCGGCGCAGGTGCCGGGCGTCATCTCGAAGGTGGTCAGCACGGTCTGGCCGTCGAAATCGGGGGCAATGGTGGGCATTCGCTCCTCCCTCTGGGTCGCGCGCGCCGAGTATCGCCCGATGCCGGGCGGACTGTAAACGGCCTTTCCCCGGCATGGGGGGCGGGATAGGGTCGCGGGATGCAGTTCCTTGACCCCAACGATCCGTTCTTCCGGCCCACCTGGCGCCGCTGGGCCACCGTGCTGGTTCCCACCGCCTGGGCCGGTGTCGAGGTCTGGGGCGGCAACTCCGGCTGGGCGCTGCTGTTCGGCGGGGCCGCCGCCTATGCGTTCTGGATGCTGATCCTGCGCGGCCCGAAGGACTGACCGGCTCAGCCCGCCAGCAGGGCCAGAACCTCGTCGGCCAGCGCCTCGACCTCGGCGGTGGCGGGGCTGCGCCCGGCCTCCTGCGCGCCAAGGCCCTGACCCAGCGTTTCGGCATAGACGACCCGGTTGGCAAGGCGCGCCCCCATCAGTTCCGCCGCCAGTTCCGCCGCCGCCAGCGCCACCTCATCCGCCAGCCGTGTGCCCGCCTTGGCGCGGTTGAGCACGATCGTCGCCCGCTTGCGCTCGCGCGCGGCAAGGTCGAGCACGCCCTCGGTCGCCCAGAGGTCGACGTGGCTTGCCGCCACCGGCACCAGGATCAGGTCGGCCTCGCGCAGCGCCGGGCGCAGATCGGCGTCAACCTTTGGCGGCGTGTCGACCAGCACCACATCAACCACCCGGCGCAGCTTTTCGCATTCATAGGACACGCCCCAAGCCGAGGCGGTGGAAAATTCCATCCCCGCATCGCCCAGCCGGTCGCGCCGCGCCATGAACCAGCGGCCCAGACTGCCCTGCGGATCGGTATCGAGCAGCGCGACCGTCATTCCCCGCCGCGCGAACGCCACCGCCAGATTGACCGCCAGCGTGGTCTTGCCGCTGCCGCCCTTCTGCTGCGCCAATGTGATGACCTTGCCCGCCATGCCGCCCCCCCTGAAAATGCTGCGACGCAGCATGGCATGAATCAGGCGCCGATGCACCGGAAAAGCACCGGGCGCCCGCAGGCGCCCTTTGCCCTGCGGCCGAAATGGATCACCGCAGCGCTTGCCCGATCAGTGCAGATCGTCGGGCAGGATGCCCGCGGGGATGTTCTGGTAACTGACCGGCCGCAAAAAGCGGCGGATCGACAGCGTGCCGACACTGGTCGCACCGAAGTTGGTGCTGGCCGGGTAGGGGCCGCCATGCACCATCGCATCGCAGACCTCGACCCCGGTCGGGAAGCCGTTCGCCAGCACGCGGCCCGCCTTGCGCTCCAGGATCGGCATCAGGCTGCGGGCCAGATCACTGTCGGCGGCGTCAAGGTGCAGCGTGCAGGTCAACTGCCCTTGCAGGCTGCGCGCGATCGCCAGCATCTGCGCCGCGTCCGTCACCGTGACGATCAGGCCCAGCGGCCCGAAGACCTCTTCTCCCAGCGCATGGTTCGCCAGCCAAGCCTCGCCCGTCACCTCGAACAGGTAGGGCGTCGCGTTGCGCAGATCGCAGACCGAGGTCAGCACCTCCTGCACACCCGCCGTTCGCGCCACCCGGTCGCGCCCCGCGCGATAGGCTGCGGCGATGCCGTCGGTCAGCATCACCTGCGCGCCGACCTGCGCCAGCGCCGCCTTGGCCGCCGCGACAAACGCATCCGCCTCCGGCCCCGCGATCACCACGGCAATGCCGGGGTTGGTGCAGTATTGCCCGGCCCCCAGGCTCAGCGACCCGGCCCAGCCGCGCCCGATCTCGGCCCCGCGCGCGGCAACGGCGGCGGGCAGCAGGAACATCGGGTTGACCGACCCCAGTTCGCCGAAGAACGGAATCGGTTCCGGCCGCGCGGCGCAGAGGTCGAACAGCGCGCGGCCGCCGGCCAGCGATCCGGTGAAGCCGACCGCCTTGATCAGCGGATGCTGCACGACGGCCTGACCCACCGCGCGGTTGCCGCCCTGAATCAGGCTGAACACGCCCGGATGCAGGCCACAGGCCAGGCGCGCGGCATTGACCGCCTCGGCGACAATCTCGCCGGTGCCGGGATGGGCGGAATGGCCCTTGACCACGACCGGGCACCCCGCCGCCAGCGCCGCCGCCGTATCGCCCCCCGCCGTCGAAAACGCGAGCGGGAAGTTCGACGCGCCGAACACCGCGACCGGCCCGATCGGCCGCTGCATCAGCCGGATCTCGGGCCGGGGTGCGGGCTGGCGGTCGGGCAGGGCGGGATCCAGCCGCCGGTCCAGATAGTCGGCCTTCAGGATATGGCTGGCGAACAGGCGCAACTGCCCGGTCGTGCGGCCGCGCTCGCCCTGCAACCGGGCGGGCGGCAGGCCGGATTCCTGGCTGCCGATTTCGGTGATCGCCTCGGCGCGCGCCTCGATTTCATCCGCGATCGCGTTCAGGAAGGCCGCGCGGGCCGCGCGCGTGCTGTAACCATAGCTCCAGAACGCCGCCTCGGCGGCTTTGGCCGCAAGGTCGACCTGCGCCACCGTGCCGACCGAAAAGTCATGCGCCGGGCCATGTGCGGGGTCCGAGCGAAAGGTTGCCCCGCCGCCGATCCATTCGCCCGCGATCAGATGCTTGCCGTGAGGGGTAAAGGTCATGTGTCGTCCTCTTTCGCGATCGGGGGGTGCCGCGAAGGCCCCCCCCCTTGCCAGCGGGTCATCGGGGGATCCCGCGACCACCGCAACTCCGGCCCGATAACTTTCAGAGTTTTCGCGCTGGGTCCAGTCTTGCAATGCCGCCTGAGAGATACCCCTCCGGGCGATGGCATTGCCCGCCCCGTCACCCGATCCCGTTCGCCCGTCCGACGAAGTCGACGAGGTGAGGCACATAGTCCTCGGGGCCGTTGCCGCCGGTGGCCATGGCCAGCGCGAAGCTGTTCTTCACCGCGCTGGCGACGGGGGTGCCGACCATCGCCGCATTGGCCATGGATTCGACGTAGCGCATGTCCTTATAGGCGTTGGCCAGGGTGAAGCGGTGAGCGGCGCGGTTGCCCTCCAGCGCGTAGCCCATGAAGGTCTGGTAGAAGCCGCAATCCATCCGGCCGCCACGGATCACCTTGTCGAAGGTTTCGATCGGGATGCCGACCTTCTTCGACAGCGTCAGCGCCTCGGCGTAAAGCGCGCCATAGCCCAGCGAGATGAAGTTGTTCAGCAGCTTCATGCGGTGGCCGTCGCCGACGCCGCCGATATGCACGATCTTGGCGGCCCAGGTGGCGATCACCGGCTGGATGCGGGCGAACACCGCCGCCTCGGCGCCCACCATGCAATCGAGCGTGCCCTCCCAGGCCTCTTTCGGGGTGCGGCTCAGCGGCGCATCGGCGTAGGCCACACCCTGCGCCGCCATCTCTTCGGCCAGCCGCTGGGTCACGGTCGGCTCGCCGGTGGAGCAATCGACGATCACCGTTCCGGGGGCGAGGTCGGCCTTCATCGCGGCGACGGCGGCGGCAGCCTCGGGCGCCCCGGTCAGGCACATGAAGATGATCGACGACGCGCGGGCGAGGTCCGGGAGGCTGGCCGCCTCGGTGGCGCCACGGCCCACAAGGTCATCGACCGGGGCGCGATTGCGGTGGGCGATGACGGTCAGGGGATAGCCCTTCTCGACGATGTTCTTCGCCATGCCGTGGCCCATCAGGCCGGTGCCGATGAAGCCGATGGTTTCGGGTGCGGTGGTCATTCGTGGTCTCCTCCGGGATGGGGCGCGCGCGGTCAGGCGAGCTTGAAGCGGGCTTTCAGGTCGGCGATCTGGTCGGGCGTCAGCGGGCGGATCGCTTGGCCCTGCAACAGCAGGTAAAGCCGTGCCGTCTGTTCCAGTTCCTCGGTCGCGTATTGCGCGTCGGCGAGCGTGGTGCCCGCAACGACCGGGCCGTGGTTGGCCAGCAGCACGGCATGGTGCCGCCCGGCCAGTGCGCGCACGGCCTGCGCCAGATCGGGGTCGCCGGGGGCGAAATAGGGCACCAGCGGCAGCTTTCCGACCCGCATGACGTGATAGGCGGTCAGCGCGGGCAGCACGTCGGCGGGGTCGACGTCGCGCAGGATGCTGACGGCGGTGGAATGGGTGGAATGCAGGTGCACGACGGCGCCCGCGGTGGCGCGTTCGTCATACATCGCGAAGTGCAGGAGCGCCTCCTTGGTCGGCGCATCGCCCGACACGAACCGGCCGCCCGCGTCGAACAGCGACAGCCGCGCGGGGTCGAGCGTGCCCAGCGAGGCGTTGGTGGGCGTCATCAGCCAGCCGCCATCGGGCAGCCGGGCCGAGATGTTGCCGCTGGACCCGGCCGTCAGCCCCCGGTCGAACAGCGAACGGCCGATCCGGCAGATCTCGTCGCGCAGGCGGGTTTCGTCAGACATCGGCGGGCTCCAGCAGCGACCAGGCGGTCAGGAAGAAGTCGGGCCCACCGAAGTTGCCCGACTTCAGCGCGAGCGCAAGGTCCGGCCCGGCGATGCTGCGGGTCCAGGGCACGCCCGGCGCGATCTCGGGGCCGATGGCGAGCACGCTGACGCCAAGCGCGGCCACCACCGCGCCCGAGGTTTCGCCCCCGGCGATGATCAGGCGGCGGAACCCGGCTGCCGCCAGATGGCGCGCCACCTCGGCCAACGTCTCCTCGACCAGCGCGCCCGAGGCATCGCGGCCGAGGCGCGACTGGATCGCCGCAAGCTCGGCCGGTTCGGCGCTGGAGTAGAGCAGCGGCGGGCGGTCCCCGGCCTGCGCGATCATCCAGGCCGCGAGGGCTTCGGCCGTCTCGCGCCCCGCGGCCAGCGCCGCCACGTCGATTCGCCGGGCGGGCAGGCCCGCAGCGATCGCCGCCGCGATCTGCCCCCGCGTCGCCTGCGAACACGACCCGGCCAGGATCGCCGCGCGGCCGACCGGGGCGGCCATCGTCGCCGGGCGTTCGGCCCCGGCGCCTGCGACCTGCCGCGCCAGCCCCAGCCCGATCCCCGACCCGCCGGTGATCAGGGCCATGTCGGCGCAGGCTTCGCCCAGCGTCAGCAGGTCGGCATCCTCCAGCGTGTCGGCGATCAGGATGCGCAGGCCCGCCGCCCGCGCGGCGGCGAAGGCCGCGCGCACCGCCTCGGCCCCCTGCCGGATGGTGCCGATCGGCAGCAACCCGACCGGCAGCGTCGTCTGCCGCCCAAGCACACGCACCAGATCGGCGTCGCGCATCGGGGTCAGCGGATGATCCTTCAGCGGGCTTTCCGACAGCAGCCGGTCGCCGACGAAGAGGTGCCCCTGATAGACGGTGCGACCGGCCGCCGGAAACGCCGGGCAGGCAATGGTCAGCGCCGTTCCGGTCAGGTTCATCAGTGCCTCGGCCACCGGGCCGATATTGCCCGCGTCGGTGGAATCGAAGGTGGAGCAGTACTTGAACAACAACCGCTCCGCCCCCGCATCCCTCAGCGCGCGCGCCGCCGCCACCGACAGCGCGACCGCGTCACCCGCCGCCATCGTGCGCGACTTCAGCGCCACCACCACCGCCTCGGCCCCGGTCAGATCGGTCGCCGGGTCCGGCACGCCGATCACCTGGATCGTGCGCAACCCGGCCCGCGACAGCATCAGGCAAAGGTCGGTCGCCCCGGTGATGTCATCCGCCACCGCGCCGATCAGCATGGCGCGGCCCCTTGGCCGCGCTCTGGCCCGGCGCTACATGGGTCTTGCATTGCGTTTCCTTGTCAGGCTAACACTTGTCATGACAACGCTATCATTTGGGTTTTTCCA
>NZ_CBAICG010000034.1:0-35984 GCF_964715405.1 Solirhodobacter sp.
CGCCAGTTCCTCGATGCTCAGCTTGCCGTCGCCGTTCGCATAAAGCACGATCAGCGCATCGTCGGAAACCGCAGAGAGGTCGTCATAGGGCATCGTCATCCGGCCTCAGACGTAGCGCGCAACCCTGTCACGGGCAATCGGCCGCGCCCGGAGGGGTCCGGGCGCGGCCATCGGCTCAGTTGCCCGAGCCGCCGTCAGTCGGCGCATCCGGCGGCGGGGGGGTCATGCCGCCGTGGTGATGCCGCCAGCCGCCAGGTCCGTGGTCATGCGTCGCCTGCGTGAAGCCCTGTTCGGTCACGTTGCCGTCCTTGTCGGTCGGCAGGTGGCCCAACATCATGTCCAGCGGCGCCGCCGCCAGTTCCTCGATGCTCAGCTTGCCGTCGCCGTTCAGGTCCAGCCGCTTCACGATTTCGTCGGCATGCGCCTTGATGCGCGGCTCCATCTTCGCCATCATGAAGGTGGCGAACTCATCGGGCGTGATGAAGCCGTCGCCGTTCGCGTCGATCGCCTTGATCCGGGCCAGCTTGTAGGCCTGAATGTCGTCGGCGGTGATGAAGCCGTGGTTGGCCGTGTCGATGTCGGCGAACTTGATCCCGGCACCGGGGCCCATCATGCCCGGCCCCATCGGCCCCATGTCACCCATCATGCCCATGCCGCCCATCATGCCCATCGGGCCATGATCGCCTCCGGGGCCATGATCACCACCGTGGCGGTGGTGCCACCAGTTGCGCCAGCCGCCCTCCTTCGGGCCGTGCTCGTCGCCGCCCGCGCCCTCGCCCGGCCGACCCATGCCGCCACGCATCGCCTGCATGGAGTCGAAAGTTTCCTTGGTGATCTTACCCCCACCGGCCTTCAGCATCCGCTCGACCATGCGGTCCATCGGCAGCGGCATCGCGGCCAGTTCGTCGACGCTGACCTTGCCGTCGGCGTTCTTGTCGATCCGGGCGACCATCTCGGTGGCGCGCGCCAGAATGCGGTCGTGGGCCAACTGGGTCATCTTCGCGGCGATCTCGTCGGCGGTCAGGAAGCCGTCGTTGTTCGCGTCGAGCCCCTTGATCTGCGACGCCACATAGGCGTGGACCTCATCCGGGCTCAGCACCTTGTCGCCGTTGGTGTCGATCTGCGCGAAGGCCACCATTCCCATCGGGCCGCCCATCGGCGCGGGGGCGGTCTGCGCGAAGACCGCCATGCCCACGCCGGTCGCCATCACGGCGCCCAGCGTCAGGGCGGTCAGTGTTGACTTGAACTTCATGCCTGTTCTCCATCTGCGTTGTGTCCCGGCAACCGCCGCGATCTGAGGGTCAAACGCGGGGACCGCCCGGTTCCGTCGCGGGCAGGCGGAAAATCGCGCCGCTCGCGACATCGCGACGCAAGCGCCGCCGCCGGGGTGGCATCCGCGCGAACTTGCATTATGTTGGCGCAATCATTCAGAGGCGCGAACGACCATGACCGACTCCACTTCGATGGACGACGAAGACCGTCCGATGCGGCCCGCCATGTTGCGTGGCTGGCGGCGGCGCTGCCCCTGCTGCGGCGCGGGTCCGATGCTGCGCGGTTACCTGAAAGTGCGCGACACCTGCCCGGTCTGCGGCGAGGAGCTTTACCACCAGCGCGCCGATGACGGCCCGGCCTATCTGACGATCCTGATCGTCGGTCACCTGATGGCGCCGCTGCTGCTGTACATCTTCGTGGAATACCGGCCCGATCCGCTGGTGCTGGCCAGCGCGTTCTGCGTCGGCACGGTGGCCCTGTCGCTGTTCCTGCTGCCCCGGCTGAAGGGCGTGATGATCGCGATCCAGTGGGCCAAGCGGATGCACGGCTTCGGCACCGGCGACGTGGAGACCGCGTGACCGAGGATCCGCCGATCCGCGACGCGGCAACGGTGATCCTGGTGCGCACCGGGCCCGAGGGGCCCGAGGTGCTGATGGGTCAGCGCGGCGCGGGGGCGGCCTTCATGCCGTCGAAGTTCGTCTTTCCCGGTGGCGCCGTCGATGCGGGCGATGCCGCCGTGCCGCTGGCCGCGGCGCTCGATCCCGCCTGCCAGGCGCGGCTGGCGCAGGGCGCCGGGCCCGAGGGCGCCGCGCGCCTTGCCGTTGCCGCGATCCGCGAGCTGTGGGAGGAAACCGGGCTGGCGCTGGCGGTTCCCGGCCTCTGGCCCGGCCCCGCGCCATCGGGGTGGGAGGGCTTCGCCACCGCCGGGTTGGTGCCCGCCGCCGGGGCGCTGCGCTTTGTTTTCCGCGCCGTCACGCCGCCCGGCCGCACGCGCCGGTTCGACGCGCGCTTCTTTCTGGCCGACGCGGGCGCGGTGGTCGGCGATGCGGCCGATCTGTCGCGCGCCTCCGACGAGCTGGCGCATCTGCAGTGGATTGCGCTCGGCCGCGCGCGCCACTTCGACCTGCCGTTCATCACCTCGATCGTGCTGGCCGAGGTGACGGAGGTGCTGCGCAGCGGCGGCGCGGCCCCCGCATCGGTGCCGTTCTTCGACAATTCCGGCCCCGTGCCCGCCTTCCGCCGGATCACCTGACCCGCCTCAGCCCAACGCGACGATCATCACGATGCCAAGCGTCAGCAGCGTGATGCCCAGCAGTTCGACCGGCCGAACCCGCTCGCGGAACGCCAGAACCGAGATCAGGTAGCCAAAGACCACGTCGATCTGGCCCACGCTGCGCACATAGGCCGCGTTTTGCAGGGTGAAGGCGGTGAACCAGCCGAACGACCCCAGCACCCCCATCACCCCCACCAGCGAGGTCGCGCGCCAGGCGTGCAGCACGCGGCCGATTTCGCCGGGTTCACGCCAGCGCAGCCAGGCCGCCATCGCCACCGTCTGGAACGTGGTCACGCAGGCCAGCGCCAGCGCGGCGCGCAACAGCACGTCATCGCGCGCAATCTCCAGCGTCGCGCCGCGATAGCCGATGGACGAGACGCCAAAGAACGCACCCGCCAGCAGGCCCAGCCCGGTCGCCCGGTTGAAGACGGATCCGCGTTTGCCTTCGGCGGGCCTGGGGGGCCGCGACAGCAGGATCACCCCCGCAACGCCCAGCAGGATGGCGACAAACCCCCAGGCCGAGGTGCGGTCGCCAAGGATCAGGCCCGAGACCAGCGCCACCTGCACCGTCTCGGTCTTGGTGAAGGCGATGCCCACGGCAAGGCTGCGTTCGGAAAACAGCGCGACCGTGCACAGGGTCGCGATGATCTGGCCGGTTCCGCCCACCAGCGCGAACGCCCAGAACCGCGCATCCAGCGCGGGCATCCCCAGCCCCGAGCGCGCGATCAGCGCCGCCGTGGCCATCGCCGCAAGCGGCGCCGCGACCAGAAACCGCGAGAAGGTCGCGCCCCCGGTCGACAGGCCAAGCCGCCTCAGCCGCTTTTGCAGCGAGAACCGCACCGCCTGCACCAGGGCGGCGAACAAGGTGGCCGGAATCCAGAGTGACATGGGGCGGTTCTGGCACGCCGTCCGGGCAGCGTCGAGGGGGTCAGCGCGGCCGGTAGAACGGATGCGGCACCGGGTCTTTCGCCGTCAGCAGATGCGCCCGGAAGATCTCGGCGTAGGAGCGGTAGACATAGCCCTCGTTGCAGGCGACGTAGCGCTCCTTGCCCCGCGCATAAAGCGCGGGCAGCCGATACCACGGCACGTCCGGGTGCTGATGGTGCACCACATGCAGGTTGTTGTTGAGATACAGAAGCGCCAGCGGCCCGCGATCCTCGATGATCACGGTGCGCGCCCGTGCCCTTTCATGTGCGCGATGTTCCAGGAAGGTGCGGATCTTCAGCAGCGACATGCCCGCGTAGGCCGCGACGACATAGGCCCAGACCGGCATCGACCCGACCGCCAGCAGCCAGACCAGCACCAGCGCCACGCCGAAGCCGTGCAGCACCCAAGCGTCGCGCACCGCAGCGTCGCCCGCGCGGATCAGCCGCCAGTCGCCGCGCACGAAGGCATAGGTGCCGATCGCCGGGCCCAGCAGCATCCGCCCCAGCAGCGTGTTGTTCAGCCGCAGCAGGTGCTGCACCGGCCGCGACAGCCGCGACCACACCGCCGGGTCGAGATAGTTCGTCTCGGGGTCGTCGTAGGGATCGGTCAGGATCGGGTCATAGTGGTGCGCCAGATGCGTCTCGCGAAACCGCAGGTAGGGGATGCACAGCGTCAGCCCCGCAAACACCAGCGCGTGGTTCAGCGTGGCGTTGCGGAACGGATGGCCATGCAGCGCCTCATGCTGAAGCGAGGAGAACTGCGCAATCGCCAGCGCGGTCAGCACGATCCCCAGCGGCAACCAGACCGCCGCCGCCGCTGTCGTGCCGACGATCCAGAGCGCATAGGTCGCCACCAGCAGCCCCAGCGTCGGCCATTCCACCGCGCCCACGGATTCGTCGTTCAAGATCAAGACCTCCGCACCTGCCCTTACGGTCGGCTTAGCACCGGCACGGCGGATCGTGAATCCGGAAGATGCGCAACATATCCTAAACAGTTGTGATAATATTCACCACATGCCGCAAAGAATCGACAAACGCCTTCGCGCCGCCCTGTTCCGTGACCGTCTGGCCCGCGCGATGGCCGACAAGGGGGTGAACCAAAGCGCGCTGGCGCGCCTGGTGGGGGTGGACCGCTCCACCGTGTCGCAGCTTCTGGCGGTCGGCGAGGCGCGGCTGCCGAATGCGCAGGTGGTGGCCGAATGCGCCGCGGCGCTGGGCGTTTCGGCGGATTGGCTGCTGGGCCTGACCGAGCGGCCCGAGCGGCTGGCCGACCTGCTGGCCACCTCGCTGTCGATGACCGAAGCGCCCCGCGCGCTGATCGACGAGCGCATCTTCGCCTGGCATCAGGAGGCCGCGGGCTACAAGATCCGCCATGTGCCCGCCACCCTGCCCGACATGCTCAAGACCCACGAGATGCTGCGCTGGGAGTATGAGCCGCAGTTGGGCCGCAGCGCCGAACAGGCGATCGGCGCTTCAGAGGATCGGCTGCGCTGGATGCGATCCGCCCGGTCGGACTATGAAATCGCGCTGCCGCTGCATGAACTGGCCGCCTTCGCCACCGCCACCGGCTATTACGCCGGGCTGCCCGCCGCGATCCGGCGCGATCAGATCGACCGGCTGCTGGAGCTGCTGGACCAGCTTTACCCGGCGCTGCGGCTTTACCTCTTTGACGCGCGGCGGCTGTTTTCGGCACCGATCACGGTGTTCGGGCCGCTGCTGGCGGTGCTCTACCTTGGCCGCCACTACCTCGCCTTTCGCGACAGCGACCGGGTGGCGGGCTTCACCCAGCACTTCGACGGGCTGGTGCGCGAGGCCGCCATTGGCGCCCGCGACATGCCTGCCCACCTCAGGGAACTGCGCGCGCAGATCAGGGATTGAGGCGCGGAAATCGACGCGATCTCCGGCGTTGACAAAAAAACATTCCAAACTCATCATATTTTGACCGCAAGCAGGGAGAACGGCATGGAAGACTTCGCGCCGACCGGATCGGGCTTTGTCCTGCCCCCTGTTGCACAGACCGCCGCCCGGCGCGACCGGGCCCTGCTGGTGGCCCATGCCGCCGGATCACTCGCCGACGCGATCACCTTCCACCGCTGCGGTCCGACCGTCTCCATCGGCTGCCACCAGACCTTCGAACACGAGGCGCGCCGCGACTACTGCGCCGCCAATGGCGTGCCGGTGGTGCGGCGCGCGACGGCGGGCGGGGCGCTTTACCTCGACGCCGGGCAACAGGGCATGACCCTTGTCGTGCCCGCCGCCGCGCTGGGGCGCACGCTGGCCGAGCGGCTGGCAACCGGCGCCGCCATTGTCGCCGATGCCTTGGCCGCCTTGGGCGTCGCGACCGCGTTCAAGGCGCCGAACGACCTTCAGGTCGACGGGCGGCAAAAGATCGCCTCGGTCTTTCTGGCCGAAGCGGGCGGTTCCGCGCTGCTGTTCGCCACCGTGATCGTGCGGCTCGACCTCGCCGCCGCGATGCAGGCGCTGCTGGTGCCAACCGAAAAGCTGACCGTTACCGGCCTTGAACATGCCAAGGAGCGGATGACCTCGCTGGAGGAGTTGCTGAGCGTCGCCCCGCCCGAGCCCGTGCTGACCGGCGCGCTGCACGCAGCGACCGCGGCGCGGCTGGGCCTGCGGCTGACCACGCCGCCCGAGGGCCCGTCCCTCGCGAGCCCGCCCGAGGAACCCTGGACGCTGGACGGCACCCGGTTCGAGACCAAGGACAAGGTGCCCGGCGCCACGCTGCGGCTGCTGCTGGACCTTGACGGCGACGCGGCGCAACTGGTGCGCTTTGCCACCGACGGCCACATCAGCCCCGCCGATACGCTGAACCGTCTGGCGCGGCATCTGACCGGCGCCTCGGTCGCCGACCTTTCCGCCCGCGCCACCGACTGGCTGGCGGCCGAGGCGCCCGAGACCGCAGGCTTCGCCGCGGCGGATGTGGTGAAGCTGATCGAGCGCGCCGCCTCGAAATGGTCGATGCAGGAATGGCTGGGGCTTAGCCCGGCGCAGACCTCGGGGTTGATGCTGGCGGGCGGCGGCAACGATCCCGCCGCCGCTTTGGCGCGTGCGAACGTCATGCTGGTGCCCTATTGCGCCAAGCCGTCGTGGTGCAAATGGCGCCACACCGTCGATTGCGTCGAATGCGGCCAGTGTGAGGTCGGCGACGCCTACCTGATGGCACGGGAACGCAACATGGAGGTGGTCACGATCACCAACTTCGAGCACCTCGCCGACACCCTGAAAGAGATGAAGGCCAGCGGCGTGGAAAGCTATGTCGGGATGTGCTGCGGCGAGTTCTTCCTGAAACGCCACCACGCCTTTCGCGACAGCGGGATGGAGGCGGTGCTTTTGGATATCGAGGGCGCCACCTGCTACGAACTGAAAGAGGAACACCTCGCCTATGCCGGGGCGTTCAGCGCCGAGGCGGCGCTGGACCTCGACGCGGTGCAGAAGGTGATGGCCAGGGTGCCGGTGCAGGACGCCGCGCGCCGCCCCTGCCTGACCGGCGCCGCCCCCCGGGTGGGCGAGCGGCACCATGAACTGGTCACCGGCGGCGGTTGCAAGAGCTGTTCGTGCAAGACCACGAAGCAGGGCTGACGGCGCGTAAGGTCGGCCCTGTCGGAACAGAGGGCAGCGCCCGACCGCGGGTGGGCGCCGCACGGGCTGGGGTCCGCACTTCATGGTGCGGCCAACCCGAGCGTCGTGCCCCGCACCAACGTGGCGCAAGCGCCCGCCCAGGGGGCGGTCGGGCGCTGCCCGGCGGGCTTCGCCCTTGATTCCGGGCAAGGGGCAGGCAAGGCGGGGTTCACCCGACGCGACGCTCGCCTCTCAGCGCATGTCGGGCCGCAACCGCTTCAGGTCATAGCCGTTGAAGTCCAGCAACTGCCGTGCCGCCTCCAGCAGGTCGGCGCGCAGGGTCGGCGCGCGGCTGAGGATTGCGCCGAAATGGCCCGACGGCGTGCCGATCACCATCGCGCGGTTGTCGGCGTCGATCCAGAGCACCCACCACGGCTCGCCCAGGGGGCCGTGCAGATCGGGCCGGAACCGCCCGCCCGCCCCCAGGGGAACCGCCGTCACCGTGCGCGCCCCAAGCCCGGCGCAGTCCGACAGCGTCAGGCTCAGCGAGCCGTCGCGCCGCGAAGTCACCTGCGTCAGGCCGACCGCGCAGCCCGACCGGGCCGGATCGTAGAACCCGGCGACCTCGTGCCAGGGGCCCGCCAGCCGCACCGGATCGAGCCCGGCGATCGAATAGAGCGGCGCGCCCTCGGTGCGGTAGGGCGCCTCGCGCGGGGGGGGTGGCGCGCAAGCGGCCAGCAGCAGCAAGAGTATCAGGCTCAGTTGACGCATTGGGTGACCGTCCGTCCTTGATCGTCGAGCAGATCCTGACAGCCGATCAGCGGGGTGATCGGCGCGCAGGTGTGACTTTTCGCAAGGCATCCGGCCGTGCAGTCGGTGCCCCGGTCGCACTGCCTGCCCGCATCGGGCGGCGTGCGGAAACACAGCATCCCCTTGCCCGGCGTGCCCGCGAACTCGCCCCCCGACCGCTGGCAGGCCGCCTTGTCCTGCGCCACGCTGGCCGCGCCGACCGGCGGCAGCTTGGGCGGCGCATCGGTCATGCAGCCGACCACCGTGAGGCAAAGCAGGGCGACGGACAGGCGTCTGATCATGGCGTCGCTCCATCTCTCCGGACTTGCGGGCTCTCCGGACTTGCGGGGTCAAGGGACGTCAATTCCAGCCCCTGCGCAAGCCCTTCAGTAGGGCATCGGATGCGCCTTGTGGGCCGCCGCGATCTCGTCCAGCACCTCGGCCGACAGGGTCAGACCGGCCGCCCCCAGCGCCACCTCAAGCTGCGCCAGCGTGGTCGCGCCCAGGATCGGGATCACCGGAAACGGCCGCGTGCGGGTCCAGGCCAGCGCCATCTGCACCGGGTCCAGCCCGTGCCGCGCCGCGATGCCAAGGTAGGATGACACCGCCTCCCATACGCGCGGGCTGATGCGGCCGCCCAGGTCGGGCGTGCGGGCCCGGCGCGAGCCCTCAGGCGTCACGTCGCCCGCGTATTTGCCGGTCAGCAGCCCCGCCGCCAGCGGCGAAAAGGCGAGGATCGGCACCTCTTCGTTGTGACAGAGTTCCGCCATGTCGGTATCCGCTAGGCGGCACAGCAGCGAATATTCGTTCTGCACCGAGGCGATGCGGGGCAGCCCGTTCTCCTCGGCCAGCCGCAGCCACAGGGCGGTGCCCCAGGCGCTTTCGTTCGACAGCGCGAAGGCGCGGATTTTCCCCGCCTTCACCAGCGTCTGCGCCGCCTCCAGCATGTCGAGCATATGCGCCACGGTCGCCGCGCGATCCTGCGCCCTGGGGTCGAAGCGCCAGTTCTGGCGGAAGTTGTAGGAACTCCGGCTGGGCCAGTGAATCTGGTAAAGGTCGATCACGTCGGTCTTCAACCGCACCAGCGAGGCTTCGGCGGCCGCGATCATCGTGGCCCCGTTGACGCCGGCACCGTTACGCACCGCGGCCTGCCCCGGCCCCGAAACCTTGGTGGCCAGCACGACGTCGGCCCGCCGCCCGGACCTCGCCAGCCAGGCCCCGATGATCGCTTCGGTGCGCCCCACCGCCGCGGCGCGCACCGGCTGGGTCGGGTACATCTCGGCGGTGTCGAGAAAATTGATCCCGGCGTCCAGCGCGCGGTCGATCTGGGCGTGGGCTCCGGCCTCGTCGGTCTGGTTGCCCCAGGTCATCGTGCCCAGGCAGAACTCGGAAACGGTCAGGCCGCTGCGGCCAAGCGGGATCATCTTCATCGTGCGCCTCTGTCCTGGGGCGCCCCGAACAGGCGCACGCGTCGGACGGAACCCTAAAGCCCGAGGCGGCGGGGGCAAGGGGCGGCATTGAGAACGCAAGAGGAACACGATAGGCTTTTGCCATGACGACTCATGTCCTGACCCGCCGCGGCGACCGTGCCCGCCCTGCCCTGCCCATCCTTGAAGGCGGGGGGTTGGACGGCGTGACGCTGGACCGCGCGCGGCTGCACGAGGTCTGCGGCCCGGCACGGCGGACCTTCGCGCTGATCGTGGCGCGGGCGACGCCGGGCGAAGTCTTGTGGATCTGCCCGGCATGGGGGGCGGAACGCCTTTACCCCCCGGCGGTGACCGACTTCATCGACCCCGGCCGCCTGATCCTGGTGACGCCGAAACGGGCCGAAGACCTGCTCTGGGCGGCGGAAGAGGGGTTGCGGGCGGGCGCGCTGGCGCTGGTGGTGGCCGATCTGCCCGGCCCGCCCGGCCTGACCCCGGTCAGGCGGCTGCATCTGGCCGCCGAGACCGGCGCGGCCGAGGGGCGGCACGCGCCGCTGGGGCTGATCCTGACGCCGGGCGACGGCGGCGCGGCGGGCGTCGAAACCCGCTGGCACATGGCACCCCGGCACGCCGAGGTCGCGACGCGCTGGCAATTGGAACGCCGTCGGGCGCGGGTGCTGCCGCCGAAGGGCTGGGTGCTGACGCGCGATCCGGCCGGGGCCCTGAGCCTCGGCGAAGAACCGCCAAGCGTCGCCGGGAAATGAACCGTTGCGCGACGCCCGCCGTATGGGCCCGCCGTATGGGCCCGCCGGATAGAGGGTTGTGCCGAAGGAGAGACCGATGCGCCTGATCGCCGCCCTGACCGCCTTGCTTGTCGTCGTCGGCCCCTTCACGGCAGACGCCGCCCCGCGCCGCTATGCGCTTCAGCCCGAACTGTCGAGCGTCGGCTATGAAACCGACTTCGGCCCCGACAAGATCACCGGCACCATGCCGGTGACCCAGGCCGACCTGACGCTCGACTTCGCGGGGCTGGCCAACAGCACGGTGGCGGTCACGCTGAATGCGGCGAAGGCCACGGCCAGCTTTCCCTTCGCCGCGCAGGCGATGCGCGGGCCGCTGGTGCTCGACACCGCGGACCACCCGCTGATCACCTTCGTCAGCACCGCCGTTCGCCCGGTCGGCGACGGCGCGGAAATCGACGGCAGCCTGACGATGCGCGGGGTCACCCGGCCCTTCACGCTGATGGCCGCGCTTTACCGCCAGCACGGCACCGCCGCCAGCGACCTGACGCATCTGGAGATTCACCTGACCGGCACCATCCACCGCAGCGACTTCGGCGCGAAGGGCTGGGCCGACATGGTCGGCAATGACGTGCGGCTGAACATCGTCGCCATGCTGGCCGAGACTGGCGCATGAAGCTCGGCAACCGCCCCGATCGCTTCGGCCCGCTGACCCGTGCCCTCCACTGGGTCATGGCCGCGGGCATCCTGGGGATGCTCGCCTTCGGCCTGACGCTGGTGCGCATGAAGATGAGCCTTGCCACCGTCTGGCTGTTCGGCCTGCACAAGAGCCTCGGCCTGACCCTGCTCGCGCTCGCGCTGCTGCGCCTGCTCTGGCACCGGTTCAGCCCGCCGCCGAGGCCGCTCGGCGGGGTGCCGCCGGTGCAGTTGGCGCTTGCCCGCTGGACGCATCGGGCGCTTTACGGCCTGATGCTGGCGGTGCCGCTGTCGGGCTGGGCGGGCAGCGCCGCGACCGGGATCGACGTGGTGATCTTCAACACCTGGACCCTGCCGCCGATCGTGCCGCCATCCGAGGCGGGGGCCAAGGCGCTCCTGCTGCTGCACCACTGGTTCACCTGGGCGCTGATGGCGGTTCTGGCGCTGCATGTGGCGGGGGCGCTGAAACGGTCGCTGATCGGCCGCGACGGCACGCTGCGCCGGATGGTGACGGGGCGGCGCTGAGCGGAGCCCGAGCGTTCCCGCGCGCATCGGCCAAATCCGACAGCGGAATGACGGTCCGGGACTGGGCTTCCCGCGCCGGCTCGGCCAATGTGGGGCCACGCCACCGTCGGACCCCTGCCCCATGCGCCTGATCCTGACCTTTGCCGCCCTGTTCCTGTCGGATGTGATGCTGCAGTTCGGCACCGGCGGGGTGGCGCCGCTGGATGCGCTGTCGGGGCTGGTGCTGCATTTCTCCAATGCGCAGATCGGCCTGCTGGGCTCGGCGCATTTCGCAGGCTTCCTGATCGGCTGCTGGTGGACGCCGCGCCTGCTGGGCACCGTCGGCCATTCGCGCGCCTTCTCGGCCTTCGCGGCGGCAGGCACGATCGGCATCCTGTCGCACATGCTGGTGGTCAATCCCTATGCCTGGATGGGCATGCGGATGCTGTCGGGCCTGTGCGTGGCGGGCTGCTACACCATCATCGAGGCCTGGCTGAACGCCAAGCTGACGAACGAAAGCCGCGGCCGCACGATGGGCATCTACCGCACGGTGGACGCGGGCGGCAGCTTTGGCGCGCAGCTTTTCATCAGCTTCCTGCCCACCGCCAACTTCGTCTCCTACAACCTGCTCGCCATCCTCTGTTGCGCCGCGCTGTTCCCGATCGCGCTCACCCGGATGCCGCAGCCGGATATTCCCGACGCGCCCCGGCTGCGCCCGAAGCTGGCCTGGGACTGTTCGCCGTTGGGCGCCGTCGGCGTGATGGTGGCCGGGCTGACCGGGTCGTCGTTCCGCATGGTCGGGCCGCTCTACGGCGTGGCGATCGGGCTGTCGGTGCACCAGATCGCGCTGTTTCTGGCGACCTATGTCGCCGGGGGCTGGGTCGCGCAGATGCCGGTGGGCGCGCTGGCCGACCGGTTCGACCGGCGGATCGTGCTGATGGGCCTGTCGGCGGGCACGATCGTTGCGGCCGGGGTCACGGTGATGTTCGCCCATATGGGCACCGGGGCGGTGCTGGTGGCGGCGGCGATGTTCGGCTTCACCACCTTCCCGCTCTACTCCGTCTCCTCAGCGCACGGCCACGACTTCGCCAGGAATGCCGAGCGGGTGGAACTGTCGGCCGCGCAGATGTTCCTCTGGGCCTGCGGCGCCGTGGCCAGCCCGGTGATCTCGTCGGCGCTGATCACCTACGCGGGGCCCCGCGCGATGTTCGGCTTCATCGCCCTGATGAATGGCCTCTTGATTGCGTTCGGCCTGGCCCGGATGGCGGCGCGGCCAAGTCGGCGCAACCGCACCCGCTTCGTATCCGAGCCGCGCACCTCGTTCATGATCGGCCAGCTTCAGCAGCCCTTGCGCGACGCGCCGCCCGACGAGCCCCGCTAAGCCTCTGGCCACCGACCCTCTGGCCACCAACCCTCTGGCCCTCGCCCGGTTCGGGCGCTAAACACCGCCCGAACGGGAGAAAAGGCGCGCGCGCATGGCACGGATTCTGATCACCTCGGCGATCCCCTACATCAACGGCATCAAGCATCTGGGCAACCTTGTCGGCAGCCAGCTTCCCGCCGACCTGACCGCCCGCTACCTGCGCGCGCGGGGGCACGAGGTGATGTTCATCTGCGCCACCGACGAACACGGCACCCCCGCCGAACTGGCCGCCGCCAAGGCCGGAAAACCGGTCGAACAATTCTGCGCCGAGATGCACGAGGTGCAAAAGGATATCGCCGCCGGGTTCCGCCTGTCCTTCGACCACTTCGGCCGCTCCTCCAGCTTGCGCAACCGCGCGCTCACCCAGCATTTCGCCGGGCGGCTGGCCGACGCCGGGCTGATCGCCGAGGTGATGGAAAAGCAGGTCTATTCCCACGCCGACAAACGCTTCCTGCCCGACCGCTACATCGAGGGCACCTGCCCGAACTGCGGCTACGAGCGTGCGCGCGGCGACCAGTGCGAGAATTGCACCAAGCAGCTTGACCCGACCGACCTGATCAACCCGCGCTCGGCGATCTCCGGCTCCACCGACCTCGAAATCCGCGAGACCAAGCACCTTTACCTGCGCCAGTCGGCGCTGAAGGGGCAGTTGCGCGACTGGATCGTCTCGAAAACCCGGCCCGACGCGAACGGCGCCCCGGCCTGGCCCGTGCTCACCACCTCGATCGCGCTGAAATGGCTCGACGACGGCGAGGGGCTGCAGGACCGTGGCATCACCCGCGACCTTTACTGGGGCGTGCCGGTCAAGAAGGGCACCGAAGACTGGCCGGGGATGGAGGGCAAGGTCTTCTACGTCTGGTTCGACGCGCCGATCGAATACATCGCCGCCACCGCCGAATGGGCCGACGCGCAGGGCCTGCCCGACGCCGCCTGGCAGCGCTGGTGGCGCACCGACCTCGGCGCCGCCGACGTGCGCTACATCGAGTTCATGGGCAAGGACAACGTGCCCTTTCACACCCTCTCGTTCCCCGCCACCATCCTCGGCGCCAATTTCGACGGGGCCGAGCCGTGGAAGCTGGTCGATTACATCAAGTCGTTCAACTACCTGAATTATGACGGCGGCCAGTTCTCCACCTCCCAGGGCCGCGGCGTCTTCATGGATCAGGCGCTGAGCATCCTGCCCGCCGACTACTGGCGCTGGTGGCTGCTCTCCCACGCCCCCGAAAGCTCCGACTCCGAGTTCACCTGGGAAAACTTCCAGACCGCGGTGAACAAAGACCTTGCCGACGTGCTGGGCAATTTCATCAGCCGCATCACCAAGTTCTGCCGCGCGAAATTCGGCGAGGTCGTGCCCGCAGGGGGCACCACCGGCGAGCGTGAGGCCGCCCTGATCGCCGAACTGACCACCCGCATCCGCGCCTACGAGGCGAACATGGAGGCGATGGAGGTCCGCAAGGCGGCGGGCGAACTGCGCGCGATCTGGGTTGCGGGCAACGAATACCTGCAATCCGCCGCCCCCTGGACGGTGGTGAAAACCGACCCCGAGGCCGCCGCCGCGATGGTCCGCCTGTCGCTGAACCTCACCCGCCTCTACGCGATCCTGTCGCAACCCTTCATCCCCGACGCCGCCGCTTCCACCATGGCCGCGCTCGCCTGCACCGACTGGACCTGGCCCACCGACATCGCCGAGGCCCTCGACGTGCTCCCCCCCGGCCACGCCTTCACCGTGCCCGAAGTGCTCTTCCGCAAGATCACGGATGAGGAACGGGCGGAGTGGCAGGTGCGGTTCGCGGGGGTAAGGACGTAGGGGAGGCGCAACTTCGTAGGGCGTGATTTATCCCGCCATTGTCCGCCGTCCAGCGAGGTAAACCCCGCCCTACTGTTGCTGAGATAGGAGCTGGAGACCGTCACGCATTAAATCTACAAACGCCTTGGCATCGGAAAAGTAGTTCCTGAAGGCGTCCCGAATGTTCTCTTCGGACTCACCTCGGACCAGAACTATGTCCGCGCTTTCACCAAGCTCTTTCTCCAATTCGTCGTATCGCTCAATAGCTCTATTGACGTTTTCAAATGTCTCCACACGCAAAGCATCTTCGCCTTCAGGAACGTTGAAACGAAAGATCAAGAGAGTATTCCGCCGAAATCTCAAATTTCGGTCACTTGTCTGACGAAGGTTGTCAAAAGTAGTAAGCAAACCAAGACGCCGATCTGCGTCCGTAAACTCTCTAACAATCTCATCACCACTCATGCCAGCGCAGCAAGAATTCATGCCCTCACTTGTTCTTGCAATGATCTCACTTGCAAGTTGGAAATACCGCAAATAGTAGTCCGATGCCTGAGCAAATTTTATTCTGCTCGACGTCACAAGGTCAGCAACTTCAACTGCGGTTGCCCAAGCGTGCTGCGGCAGAGTCCTATACTGAATCTCGACGCGCAGGCCATTCCAAGGGACTCCGCCAGCAGAATTGACGTTATATTCATATACATCGTGAATACCGCGGTATCCGGTAGGTTTCGGATTCGCAATGTAGTCATACCTATCCAACTCGTGCGTAAGAGAATGCCTCCAGCGGGCAGCGTGCATCGAGTTTCTGGTCATGTGAAGGTCGCCAGAGTCACGGAAGACCATCCGGCAACCGGCAATATCGTGCATTGCATATAGCGGCATGGAAGGCTCACGCCGCAGTTTATCAATAATAGTATTTCTTCTCTTTAATCTCTGCCCGACACTCATTGCCACTGAACGGGAGTGATTGCGAATATTAGCCTGAAAAGTATTAAGAATGTAAGCATGTGAGCCACGAAAATTTTCAATAACGATAATATCATCATCGTTTGGATGACCAGCAATCATCCGTTTGCCCGCCGTTCTTATTCTATTTCTTGTGAAAAGAGGGCGGACAAAATTCACCATTATCCCTCACCCATCCATCTTCAGCGCATTGATAAACGCTTCCTGCGGGATCTCCACCTTCCCGAACTGGCGCATCTTCTTCTTGCCGGCCTTCTGCTTGTCCAGCAGCTTGCGCTTGCGGGTGGCGTCGCCGCCGTAGCACTTGGCCGTCACGTCCTTGCGCATCGCCGACAGCGTTTCGCGCGCGATCACGCGGCCGCCGATGGCCGCCTGAATCGGGATCTTGAACATGTGCCGGGGGATCAGTTCCTTCAGCTTTTCCACCATCGCCCGGCCCCGCATCTCGGCGCGGTCGCGGTGGACCAGCATCGACAGCGCATCGACCGGCTCGTCGTTCACCAGGATCGACATCTTGACGAGGAAATCCTCGCGGTAGCCGGAGATCTGGTAGTCGAAGCTGGCGTAGCCCTTGGTGATCGATTTCAGCCGGTCGTAGAAGTCGAACACCACCTCGTTCAGCGGCAGGTCGTAGACCACCATCGCGCGGCTGCCGGCGTAGCTGAGGTCAAGCTGAATCCCGCGCCGGTCCTGACAGAGCTTCAGCACGTCGCCAAGGTATTCGTCGGGCACCAGGATCGTCGCCTTGATGCGCGGCTCCTCGATGTGGTCGACGAAGGTCAGGTCGGGCATGTCGGCGGGGTTGTGCAACTCCGTCATCGTGCCGTCGCGCATGTGCAGGTGATAGACCACCGAGGGCGCGGTGGTGATCAGGTCGATGTCATACTCGCGTTCCAGCCGGTCGCGGATCACCTCAAGGTGCAGCAGGCCCAGGAACCCGCAGCGGAAGCCGAAGCCGAGCGCGGCCGAGGTTTCCATCTCATAGGAAAACGAAGCATCATTCAGCGCCAGCTTCTCGATGGCATCCCGCAGCGCCTCGAATTCCGAACTGTCCACCGGGAACAGCCCGCAGAACACCACCTGCTGCGCGGGCTTGAAGCCCGGCAGCGCCTCCAGGCAGCCGCGCCGTTCATGCGTGATGGTGTCGCCCACGCGGGTGTCGCGCACTAGCTTGATGCTGGCGGTCAGGATGCCGATCTCGCCCGGCCCAAGCTCGCCGATGTCCACCATCTGCGGCTTCAGAACGGCGAGCTTTTCCACGCCGTAGAACGCGTTGGTCTGCATCATGCGGATGCGGTCGCCCTTCTTCAGCACGCCGTCGATGATGCGCACCAGCACGACGACGCCCAGATAGCTGTCGTACCACGAATCCACCAGCATCGCCTTCAAGGGCGCGTCACGGTCGCCCTTGGGCGCGGGCAGCCGCGTCACGATGGCCTCCAGCACATCCGGGATGCCAAGGCCCGACTTGGCCGAGATCAGCACGGCCTGGCTGGCGTCGATGCCGATCACGTCCTCGATCTGGGCGCGCACCTGTTCGGGTTCGGCGGCGGGCAGGTCGATCTTGTTCAAGACCGGCACGATCTCGTGCCCCGCGTCGATCGCCTGATAGACGTTGGCCAGCGTCTGCGCCTCGACGCCCTGCGAGGCATCGACGACCAGCAGCGAGCCTTCGACGGCGCGCATCGAGCGGCTGACCTCGTAGCCGAAGTCGACATGGCCGGGGGTGTCGATCAGGTTCAGGATGTAGGTCTTGCCATCCTTCGCCGGATACTCGATCCGCACGGTGTTCGCCTTGATGGTGATGCCGCGCTCGCGCTCGATATCCATCGAGTCGAGCAACTGCTCCTTCATGTCGCGCGTGGCGACGGTGCCGGTCGACTGGATCAGCCGGTCGGCGAGGGTGGATTTGCCGTGGTCGATATGCGCCACGATCGAGAAATTGCGGATCAGGGAAAGCTCGGTCATATGCGGCGGTATGGCAGGTTTTTCAGGCCGGTCAAGGCGGCGCGGCGGGCGCGGCCCGGGGGCCGCTTCGGGCTTGACCTTCCCGCGGCGGGAAGGCGCAGTCTGCGCGATGCCAGACTCAGGAAAGGACAGGCCATGACGCAGATGACGAAACTTTCGATCCCCGAGATGAGTTGCGGGCATTGCAAGGCGGTGGTGGAACGCGCGATCGCGGGCCAGGATGCGGGCGCGAAGGTGGCGGTCGACCTCGACACGCACACCGTCGCGGTGGAAAGCGCAGCCCCGGTGGCGGCGCTGATCAAGGCGCTGGCGGACGAGGGCTATCCGGCCACGGTGATCTGACCCGCGGGGCGGTGCGAATCAGCTGTTCGCCGCCGCCCCGACCGCACAGCCGCCGCCCATGCGCCCCATCTTGTGCCGCATCCGGGCGCGGGCACATGTTCTGCCACCGTCGGCACGCATCGTCGCATCTCTGAGGGTCGCGTTGTCAGACCCGGAAAAAGCTGGCATTGTTTCGCCATCGACAGCTTATGCGCCAGCAGGGGACAAACCCTTGCGGCATCACGGAAAGAGGCAACTGATGAAGATATTCCTGTTGGCATTCGTGCTGACCGTCCTGTGCGCGTCCCTGGCCGAGGCCGGACCAATCGAATCCGCCTGCCTGCGCTCGGGCAACAACAACGCTTCGGCCGCACTTTGCGGCTGCATCCAGCGGGTCGCCGACCAGACCCTGCAGGGGGCCGACCAGCGCCGCGCCGCCGGGTTCTTCCAGAACCCCGACCAGGCGCAGGACGTCCGCATGTCGAAATCGAGTGACGACAATGCGTTCTGGCAGCGTTACAGCAACTTCGGCACCACCGCCGCGGCCCGCTGCGGCGGCTGAGCCCAAGGCGAATTGCGTTTTTCCGGCGCGAGGAGATCAGAAATCGCCCAAGTCCTCGGGCGAAGTCCGAGTCAGCATAAACGCAGTTCGCTTTAGCGGAAGGCGGGCCCGTGGGCCCAGATCGTCAGCGAATAGCGTTCGCCCGCGCTTACCGGGGTGACGCGGTGCAGCACGAAGGCCGGAAACAGGATCGTCGCGCCGACCGTGCGCGGCGCCTCCAGCGCCGTGCCGTGCGGCCAAAGCTCCAGCCCGCCGCCCGCATAGCCTGCAGGCTCTGACAACTGCACCACCAGCGTCAGCTTGCGCCGCCGCGCCAGCGGCCCCTCGCCGATATCGGCGTGCCAGCCGAAATGGCCCTGCCGCTCGGCGCCATAGCGCGCCACCTGCGCACTTTCCGCGAACTCGTCGAGCGCAAAGTCGAAATGCTCGCGGTTGACCTTCGCCACCAGCCTCACCAGCCGGTCGGTGACCCAGCCCGCCTCGGGCCAGTCGTCGAGCCAGGCCACTTCGGCGCGCCGCGTGGCGGCATCGCTGACCCCGCGCACAAGGCCCGCCTCGCGCATCGGCCCTTGAGCAACCAGCGCGATGATGCGGGCGCAGTCTTCGGGCGAGAATGCGTCGGGGATGGGACAGGGGGCCAGCAGGGTCGGACACTCCGGAAAAGGGCTGGCCGCCTGATGCGCCGCGCAAACGACCTTAGGCCAAGCCGCGCAAACGCAAAAGGCCCCGCCGGGGCGGGGCCTCAACGATTTCGCACACTGCGAGAATGCTCAGGCGGCGACCTGGGCCTTGGCGATGTCTTTCTTGATCTTCAGCGCCTTGACCGACAATTCGTCATCCTTCGCCTTGGCGAGGAAGGCGTCGAGCCCGCCACGGTGATCCACCGTGCGCAGCGCCGCCGCCGAGACGCGCAGCTTGAACGACTGCCCCAGGATGTCCGAGATCATCGTGACATCGTTCAGGTTCGGCAAGAACCGACGCCGGGACTTGTTGTTGGCGTGGCTGACTTTGTTGCCCGACATCGGGCCCTTACCGCTCAGTTCGCAAACGCGCGACATTGTCGTGTTCCTTGTTCTCTTAAACGCAGAGGGCACCGCAGAGGGCGGCGCACCGAATTCCATCCGCGCCGTTTAGGGGGATTCCCGGGGAAGGTCAAGCGGGTCCGCGCGCCCCTGCAACCGCGCCAGCATCTTCTCGGCCGCGGCCGCCGGTGACAGCCGCCCGGCCTCGACCTCGGCGCCCAGTTGCGCCAGCGCGTCGCGCGCCACACCGGGGCGCGTCAGCACCGCCAGCAGGCCCGCCCGCACCTCCTCCTCGAACCAGCCGCGGGCCTGCGCCGCCCGCGCCGCCGCGAAATGACCCTGCGCGCGGCGCCAGTCGGCCAACGCCTGCATCTCGGCCCAGGCCACCGCCAGCCCGCCGCCCTCCACCGCCGAGACGCTCATCGCCTTGGGAAACCCCTCCGGATCCTGCGGGCGGCGGCGCAACAGCCGCAGCGCCCCGGCATAGTCCGCCATCGTGCGCAGCGCGGCCGACTTCAGATCGCCATCGGCCTTGTTCACCAGGATCAGGTCGGCCATCTCCATGATGCCGCGCTTGACGCCCTGCAACTCGTCGCCGCCCGCCGGGGCCAGCAGCAGCACGAACAGGTCGGACATCCCCGCCACCATCGTTTCCGACTGACCGACGCCGACCGTCTCGATCAGCACGACGTCGAACCCCGCCGCCTCGCACAGCGCCACCGCCTCGCGCGTGCGCCGCGCCACGCCGCCCATCTGCGCCTGACTGGGGCTGGGCCGGATGAAAGCGCGCGGATCGCGGCTCAGCCGCTCCATCCGGGTCTTGTCGCCCAGGATCGAGCCGCCCGAGCGGGCCGAGGACGGATCGACCGCCAGCACCGCCACCCGCAGCCCCTGCCCGGTCAGCATCAGCCCGAAGGCCTCGATGAAGGTCGACTTGCCCACCCCCGGCGTGCCCGACAGCCCGATCCGCAGCGCCTGCCGCCCCTGGCCCAGCGCATCAAGCAGCGCCACCGCCCGCGCCCGGTGATCGGCGCGCGCGCTTTCCACCAGCGTGATCGCGCGGGCCAGCGCGCGGCGGTCGCCCGCCCGAAGCCGCTCTGCCAGATCGTCCTCGGTCATAACCGCCCCCACCTTCCCGGCGGCGATCGCCCGCCGACGCCAGCCCCGCCCCGCGCAAGATCGCGCGACCGACCGGCCTGAGGGGTTTCTTGCCCCGGCCGGGCGGTGTATGTCCAGCCCGCAGGACGAACACGCGAGCCCCCCATGCCCCTTCTCCGCCGGACCATCGCCGCACTTGCCCTTTCGCTGGTCGCCGCCGCCCCCGGCGCAGGTGCCGCCGAGGTGCGCGACACCGGGGTCTTCGACTTCGACGTCGGCGGCTTCCGCGCGGGCATCCTCGTCTTCAACGGCGTTCTGTCCGGCGATTACTATGCCGTCAACGGCCGCTTCTCCACCGCGGGCCTTGTCGCCCTGGTCAAGACCATGGCCTACGAGGCGACGGTGACCGGCAAGATCGTCAACGGCACGCCGCACCCCGACACCTATGTGCTGACCTCGAACCCCGGCCAAGACCAGCACGTCGAGACCATGACCTACACCGACGGCACGCCTAATGCGCTGCTGCGGGACCGGCCCCGCGATTCCGACCCGCTGGCCCTCGCCCCCGCCACGCAAGCGGGCACGGTCGACACACTGACCGCGATCTATCAAACCATGCGCGCGATGCCCGCAGCGCAGGCCTGCACCGGTTCCATCGCCATGTACGACGGCACCCGCCATGCCAGCCTCACGCTTTCGCCCGCCGATGGCAGCGGCGACACCCTGACCTGCAAGGGCGAATATCGCCGCGTCGCGGGCTATTCCGCCAAGGACATGGCCCACCCGGCCTTCCCGTTCCGCGTGACCTACGCCCCCACCGCCGACGGGCAGGTCCAGGTCGACCAGATCGAGATGGATTCGATCTTCGGCAGCGCGAGCCTGAAGCGGCGCTAGGGCCGTGCGCGCGCCCCTGCCGATCGACGCGGCGCTGCCCGGACTGATCGCCGCGATCCGGGCCCACGGCGGCGCCGTGCTGCAAGCCCCCCCGGCGCGGGCAAGACCTCCCGCGTGCCGCTCGCCCTGCTCGACGCCGGGTTTCCCGGCCGCATCGTCATGCTGGAACCCCGTCGCCTCGCCGCCCGCGCCGCCGCCGAGCGGATGGCCGAGACGCTGGGCGAAGCCGTCGGCCAGACCGTCGGCTACCGCATCCGCGGCGAGGCGAAAGTGTCGCGCGCCACCCGCATCGAGGTGGTGACCGAGGGCATCCTGACCCGGATGATCCAGTCCGACCCCGCGCTGACGGGCGTCGGCGCGCTGATCTTCGATGAGTTCCACGAACGCTCGCTGAACGCCGACCTCGGCCTTGCCCTCGCCTGCGAGGTGCGCGCGGCCCTGCGCGACGACCTGATCCTGATCGTGATGTCGGCGACCCTTGACGCCGAACCCGTGGGCGCCCTGCTGAACGCCCCCGTCATCACCTCCGAAGGCCGCGCCTTTCCGGTGGTAACCCGCTGGCGCGATCGCCCGCAGCGCCCCGGCACAAGGCTGGAACCCGCCGCCGCCGACCTGATCGCCGAGGCCGTGGCCGAAACCGACGGCGGCGTGCTCGTCTTCCTGCCCGGCGAGGGCGAGATCCGCCGCGTCGAGTCGTTGCTCGCGGGCCGCCTGCCCCCCGGCTGCACCGTCCGCCCCCTCTTCGGCGCGATGGAGTTCGCCGCCCAGCGCGCCGCCATCGCCCCCGCGACCACCGGCCGCAAGATCGTGCTGGCCACCGCCATCGCCGAAACCTCGCTGACGATCGAGGATATCCGCGTGGTGATCGACACCGGCCGCGCCCGCCGCGCCCGCTTCGACCCCGCCTCCGGCATGCAGCGCCTCGTCACCGAACGCGTGACGCGGGCCGAGGCCGACCAGCGCCGCGGCCGCGCGGGCCGGGTGGCGCCGGGCATCTGCTACCGGCTCTGGACCCGCGGCGAGGAAGGCGCCCTCGCCGCCTTTCCGCCCGCCGAGATCGAGGCCGCCGATCTGACCGCCTTCGCGCTCGACCTCGCGCTCTGGGGCGCACGCGACGCGGGTGGCATGGCCTTCCTGACCGCCCCCGCCCCCGCCGCCTTCGCCGAGGCGCGCGCGCTGCTGGCCGAACTCGGCGCGCTTGATGCGGCGGGCGCCATCACTGCCCACGGCAAGGCCCTCGCGGCGCTGCCGCTGCATCCCCGCCTCGGTCACATGCTGCTGACGGCGGGCCGGGCCGCCGCTCCCCTCGCCGCGCTCCTCTCCGACCGCGACCCGCTGCCCCGCAGCGCCCCCAGCGACCTCGGCCTGCGCCTCGCTGCCCTCGCCGACCCCCGCGCCTATGCCGACCGCCACCCCTGGGCCCCCGACCGCGGTGCCATCGAGCGCATCCGCGCCGAGGCCCGCCGCCTCGCCGCCCTCGCCCCCGCTACAACCGACGCCTTCGACCCCGCCGAAATGGCCGCCCTCGCCTACCCCGACCGCATCGGCCAGCGCCGCCCCGGCGAGGCGCCGCGCTACCTGCTGTCGGGCGGCAAGGGCGCCGCCTTCGACCCCGCCGACCCGCTGGCGCAAAGCCGCCTGATCGTCGCCACCGACCTCGACGGCGACCCACGCGAAGCCCGCATCCGGCAGGCGATCCCGTTCAGCGACACCGCCCTGCGCCGCCTCTTTGCCCCGCTGATCCAGCCCCGCGACCTCGTCGAATGGTCGCGCCGCGACCGCCGCGTCACCGCCCGCCAGCAACAGGTGTTCGGCGCCCTCGTGCTCGACGACCGCCCCTGGCCCGACGCCCCGCCCGAAGCCCTCGCGAAAGCCGCCGCCGATGGATTGCGCGACCTCGGCCTCGACGCCGCCAACTTCTCCACCGCCGCCCGCCGCTTGCGCGCCCGGGTCGAATTCCTGCGCGCCGAGGGCGCCGCCCTGCCCGACATGTCCGACACCGGCCTGATGGCCCGCCTCGACACCTGGCTCACCCCCCACCTCGGCGCCCGCCGCACCGCCGCCGACCTCGCCCAGCTTGACCTGGCTGACCCGTTGCGCCAAAGCCTGACGTGGGAGGAAACCCAGCTCCTCGACCGCCTCGCCCCCGCCCATTACGAAACCCCGCTCGGCCGCCGGGTGCCGATCGACTACGACGGCGGCGCCCCGGCGATCGAGCTTCGCCTGCAAGAGCTGTTCGGCGTCACGACCCACCCCACGGTCGGCCCCAAACGCCTGCCGCTCCGCCTCATCCTGTTGTCACCCGGCGCGAAACCGGTGCAGACCACGATGGACCTGCCCGGCTTCTGGGCCACCAGCTACGCCGATGTCCGCCGCGACATGCGCGGCCGCTACCCGCGCCACCCCTGGCCCGAAGACCCGACCGAAGCCGACCCCACCACCCGCGCCAAGCCGCGCGGCACCTGACGGCGGCGCGCCCATCTCCTCATTCGCATTGGTGAAAATATCCTCGGGGGTGAATGCGGCGCAGCCGCAGAGGGGGCAGACCGCCCCTCTCCCTCCCGCCGCCCCAAAACGAAAACGGCCGCCCCGAAGGACGGCCGCCGCATCATCCGCCGAACCGTGCGACTACCGTCGCCGGTCGCGGCGCGAGGACATCGGCTGGAACGCCACCCCCACATGGGCCTCGCAATAGGGCTTGCCCTGCGCCGTCGCCAGCCCGCAGAACCAGAAATCATCCGTCGCCGGGTCGCCGATCGGCCATTTGCAGGTCCGCTCGGTCAGTTCCATCAGCGTCAGCCGCTTGGCCTTCTTCTCGACCTCGCGCACCGAGGCCAGCGCCTCGGGGCTGATCTCGTTGGCCGAGGGCTGCGGCGGCAGCGGTTGCCCCGCCGGAATGATCTGCTTGCGCAGCGGCACCGGCGCACTGGGCAGCGTTGCCGCCTGCGGCGCGGCGGCGCGCGGTTCCGCCACCGGCTCGACCGGGCGCGGCGGCTCGGCCACGCGCGGCGCCTGCGGCTTCACCGTCGCCGGTTCGACCTCGGGCACGACCGCTTCGACGACCTCCGCCTCGGCCTTGTCCGCCCCGCCCGCCCGGTTCGACAGCCCCAGCCGGTGCACCTTGCCGATCACCGCATTGCGGGTGACGCCGCCCAGTTCCTTGGCGATCTGGCTCGCGCTCTGGCCCTCGGCCCACATCTTCTTGAGCGTCTCGACACGCTCGTCGGTCCAGGACATGGCAACCTCCGGTCATCGGCCCCGCCTTGCCGGTGCCCCGCGGCCCCGGAGGCGCGGGCGCCCTCGCATCCCATATCAGTCGGGACGCACCGAGATACAAGCAAGCGCGCCGAAGTTCAAGGTGCGCCAACGTCCCCGGAGCGGGGCCGCGCGTTTCGGGGGGCTGCGGCGGCACTCGGGATTCTTTAACGCTTCTCACAATGCCGTGATAGGCTTGGCCTGCAAGGCAGTCTTCCGCATCGCGGGTGCCGGACTGCACCCAGAAGTTGGCGGAGATCCGATATGATGGCGAAGATGGTTCAGCGCACCCTCAGGCTGCCCGCCGTCCAGCAGGTCAACGTGACCTGGAACGGCATCACCATCGACGCCTCGTCGTTCAACGGGGTCTGCTCGGCCTTGGCCAAGGGCGACATCACGGCGCATCACGGCACCACCCGCGGCACCGACACCGGCTATTACTCCTACCGCCGCAATGCCTTTGTGTTCGGCTTCCGCTCGGCCGACGGCAATCCCGCCCGCATCGCCGACATGGTCCACGATGCCGTTCACGCCGCGCTCGACATCCGGGCCGGCGGCCTGAAGTCGGCGGGCGGCACCGCGGCCGGCTTCCTGCCGCTGATCGACGCCGAGACGCTCGCCTACCTGGCCGAGGCGATGTACGTCATGGTCAACAATCCCTGGGGTCAAGGAACAAGCTGGGACGTCATGCGGACCAATTTCAAGACGCTGTCGCCGGTGCTCTTTGCCGCGGTGAACGTCATCGGCGAAATGCTCTACGGTGGTCTGCCCGCACCGGACCCGGAGGCGGTCGCGACCCTGCAGAGCGCCATTTTCGCCTACCCGGCCTATTCCTGGCGGCTCAATCGCGTCTACGCCTTCGACGGCGTCTGACCGGCATCTGGCCCTTGTGGGAAAGGCGCCGCAACGTTGCTATGCTCGCCCCAGCCGAAAGGGCCCCCGATGCAGGCCAGCGCCATCCTTGAAACCTGCCTCTACGCCAATGACCTCGACGCGGCCGAGACGTTCTACCGCACCGTCTTCGGCCTCGCCCTCGTCGCCAGAACCCCTGGCCAGCACGTCTTCCTGCGCTGCGGCCCTTCGATGCTCTTGATCTTCAACCCGGCCTTTTCCAGCGCGCAATCCCCCGCCACCCCAATCCCGCGCCACGGCGCGCTCGGCCCCGGCCATGTCTGCTTTCGCGCCGCCGACGCCGCCGAAATCGCGCACTGGCACGCCCATTTCCGCGCCCTCGGCCTGACGATCGAGCACGACCACCTCTGGCCCGGCGGCGCCCGCTCGCTCTACCTGCGCGATCCGGCGGGCAATTCGGTCGAGATCGGCGAGGCGCGCCTGTGGGGCGCGGGCTGACGCGGCCAGCCCCCGTTGCGCTTTGCCACCTGCGCCCGGACATGGTATCCCTTGAACATCCGGGCCCGGATTCTTCCCGCCATCCCGGTCGGCCCATTCGGCCGCTTTCCGCCAGGACCATTTCGCCCCGCCCATTTCAAACCCAGGGTGCCACCCCATGAAAGACATCGTCATTGATACGCTCGGCCTGCCCGCGGCCAGCCAGTTCACCTACAGCTTCGGCCCGATCAACGTCGGCCCGCTCACCTTCACCCCGGTGATCGCGGCGCTGCAGGCCGACAAGATCACGGTCGAACACGCGCCCAAACTCGGCACCGGGATCGCCATCTACTCCTACAAGCACAACCGCTACCGGCTCGGCTTCGATGCGACCAATGGCAACGCCGACCGCCAGGCGGTGATCGTGCACGAGTCGATCCACGCCGCGCTCGACATCCTCGGCAGCCCGGTCACGGTGAAAGTGTCCGAGGCCGCCGCCTATATCGCGCAGTGCCTATTCTACTATAACAGCAACCAGAGCGCGTTTCAGGGCGGCAAGACCCCGTCGTTCGGCAACGGGACGCTGCGCGCCGCCTGGGGCGTGGCGATGACCGCGCTCAAGACCCCGGCGCTGACCGATGCCGACCTCGCCCCGCTTTACACCGCGCTGGCCTCCGACCCGCTCTACCGCGGCAGGCTCGACAAGTCGGATGCCTTCGACGGCGTCTGAACCCGCCCGACCCCAACCCGGATTTTCCCGGTGGACTTCCGCCCTCGCCTGCGGTATCCGG
The DNA here is from genome assembly GCF_964715405.1 of Solirhodobacter sp. Taxonomy (NCBI): domain Bacteria; kingdom Pseudomonadati; phylum Pseudomonadota; class Alphaproteobacteria; order Rhodobacterales; family Paracoccaceae; genus Solirhodobacter; species Solirhodobacter sp. The sequence continues at coordinate 26,616 of NZ_CBAICG010000034.1, forward strand.
CGCCCATGATCGCCCGCATCGCCCCCTTCGCGCTGCCCCGACGTCGTCGCACCCGCGCCTGACGCCTGCCGATCCCGTGCGCCCGGCGCACAAAACCCCATCCTTCCGTTGACTTGGCCCCCAGCCTTTGGCACCCCTAGGGCTTCCCTGAAAGGACCGCTCCGATGATCCCGTCCGTCCTGCCCACCTACAACCGCGCGCCCCTTTCCTTCGTCGCAGGCGAGGGAAGCTGGCTGATCGAGGCGGATGGCACCCGCTACCTCGATCTTGGTGCCGGGATCGCGGTGAACGCGCTCGGTCACGCCAACCCGGATCTGGTCAAGGCGCTGACCGATCAGGCCGGCAAGCTCTGGCACACCTCGAACCTCTACCAGATCCCGAACCAGCAGCGGCTGGCCGACCTCTTGGTGGAACATACCTTCGCCGACACCGCCTTCTTCACCAACTCGGGCACCGAGGCCGCCGAACTGGCGATCAAGATGGCGCGCAAGTACTGGTACGAAAAGGGTCACCACGAGCGCATCAACATCCTGACCTTCGAGGGGTCGTTCCACGGCCGCTCCACCGGCGCCATCGCCGCCGCCGGGTCCGACAAGATGGTCAAGGGCTTCGGCCCGCTGATGCCCGGCTTCGTCCACCTGCCGTTCGGCGACCACGAAGCGATGCGCGCCGCCATCGACAGCCACACCGCCGCGATCCTGGTGGAGCCGATCCAGGGCGAGGGCGGCATCCGCGTGCTGCCCGATGCCTGCCTGAAAGGCCTGCGCGACCTCTGCGACGACACCGGCGTGCTCTTGATCCTCGACGAGGTGCAATGCGGCATGGGCCGCACCGGCAAGCTTTTCGCCCATGAATGGGCGGGCATCACCCCCGACATCATGATGGTGGCCAAGGGCCTCGGCGGCGGCTTCCCGCTGGGCGCGGTGCTGGCTACCGAAAACGCCGCCTCTGGCATGGTCGCGGGCACGCACGGCTCCACCTACGGCGGCAACCCGCTCGCCTGCGCGGTCGGCATCCGGGTGATGGAGATCATCGCCGACGATGCCTTCCTCGCCGAGGTCGGCCGCAAGGGCGCACTCTTCCGCCAGCGACTCGAAGGGTTGGTCGCCGCCCACCCGACCATTTTCGAGGCCGTGCGCGGCGAGGGGCTGATGCTCGGCCTGCGCTGCAAGGCGCCGAACGCGGAGGTGGTGAAGGCGGGCTACGCCCAGCACGTCCTCACCGTGATGGCCGCCGACAACGTGATCCGTCTCTTGCCCGCGCTGACCATCACCGACGCCGAGATCGCCGAGGCCACCACCCGCCTCGACCGCGCCGCCACCGCGCTCGAAGCCGCCTGATCTCATCTTGGCGAAAATATCCTCGGGGGCCCGGGGGCAGACAGCCCCCGGCGTTCCCCGCAACGAAAGCCGTTCCGAATGAATCACTTCCTCGACATCCACAAGGCCGACGCCACCGACCTGCGCGCCATGATCGACTCGGCCCGCGCGATGAAGACGGCCCGCAACGGCCGCCCCAAGGGCACGCCCGACGACAGCCAGCCCCTGGCCGGCCGCATGGTCGCGCTGATCTTCGAGAAACCCTCGACCCGCACCCGCATCTCGTTCGATGTCGGCGTGCGCCAGATGGGCGGGCAGACGATGGTGCTGTCCGGCGCCGACATGCAGCTTGGCCACGGCGAGACCATCGCCGACACCGCCCGCGTGCTCAGCCGCTATGTCGATCTGATCATGATCCGCACCTACGAGGAACAGACCCTGCTGGAGATGTCCGACTACGCCACCGTGCCGGTCATCAACGGCCTGACCAACCGCACCCACCCCTGCCAGATCATGGCCGACGTGATGACCTTCGAGGAACATCGCGGCGCCATTGCGGGGCGCAAGATCGTCTGGTGTGGCGACGGCAACAACGTCTGCGCCTCCTGGCTGCACGCGGCGGGGCAGTTCGGCTTCGATTTCACCTTTTCCGGCCCCGAAACGCTGGACCCCGAACCCGCCTTCGTCGGCCTCGCGCGCAAGCAGGGCGCCCGCATCACGATCGAGCGCGATCCCGCCCGTGCCGTCGAAGGCGCCGACCTGGTGGTGGCCGATACCTGGGTCTCGATGCACGACAGCCAGTCCTCGAAGGAACGCCGCCACAACCAGTTGCGCCCCTATCAGGTGAACGAGGCGCTGATGGCGCGCGCCAAGCCGGACGCGCTGTTCATGCACTGCCTGCCCGCCCACCGCGATGACGAGGTCACCAGCGCGGTGATGGACGGCCCGCATTCGGTGGTGTTCGACGAGGCCGAGAACCGGCTGCACGCGCAAAAGGCCGTGATGCGCTGGTGTCTGGGGGTCTGATCGCGCGGGGGGCTTGCGCCCGCCGGAGTTTGCGCCATGTTCTGCCCGGCACGGCCCGCAAGGCGCAACAGGCGCCCGCACCGCCGCCGGGCCCAGGGAGACACCACCATGTACGACCACATCATTCCGCCCTTCACGCGTTCGCTGAAGGCGCTCGACGCCATCCTGACCAAGGCCGAGGCGCATTGCGCCGCGAAGAAGATCGACCCCGCCGTGATGCTGTCGCAGCGGCTCTATGTCGATATGCTGCCCTTCACCCGGCAGGTGCTGATCGCCTGCGACCACGCCAAGGGTGCCGCGGCCCGTCTGGCGGGCGCCGAGGTGCCGAGCTTTCCCGACACCGAAACGACCTTTGCCGAACTGCATGCCCGCATCGCCAGGACGCTCGACTTCATCGCGGGCTTCACCGCCGAAAGCTACGCCGAGGCCGCGGACCGCACGATCACCATCAAGGCGGGCGGACGCGAGATGGGCTTCCCCGCCGCCGCCTACCTGTCAGGCTATGCGGTGCCGAACTTCTATTTCCACATGACGACCGCCTACGCGATCCTGCGCCACAACGGCGTCGAACTCGGCAAGGCCGACTTCATCGGCGCGGCCTGACCGTCCCGGCCTGACCGTCGCAGCCGCGGTGGTCAGGCGTCGGCCCGGCGCCCGGCGTGCAGCACATGCAACCCGACCGCCGCGAACACGATCACGCCCCCCGCCAGCGTCGCGCGGCTGGGCGTTTCACCAAAGGCCAGCCAGACCCAGATCGGCGCCAGCGGTGCATCCAGCGACCCGATCAGGGCGGTCTCGATCACCGCAAGCCGCCGCGCGCCCAACGTGAAAAGCGCCAGCCCGAGCGCCGAGTTGACCAGCCCGAACGCCGCCAGCAGCGCGAGGTTCGGCCCGCTTGGCACTGCGGCATCGGCAAAGGGCCAGGCCGCCGCCGCGCTCAGCAGCGCCGACAGGCCGGCGGCGGGCATTACCGCAATCCCCGGAAACCGCCGCGTGATGACCATCATCGCGGCCATGCAGGCGGTCATGCCAAGGGCCAGCAGATCGCCCGTCAGCCGCCCCTCGCGCCCCAGCCCGACCATCACCGCGACCCCCGCCAGCGCGACGAGGCTGGCCAGCACCGCGCCGCGTCCCGGCGCCTCGCGCAGCACCGCCCAGGCGAGGGTCGCACCGACGAAGGGCGCGGTGGCATAGATCACCGCGACATGCGCCACCGTGGTGTGGCGCAGCGCGGTGATGAAGCAGACCATCCCCAGCGCCGAGACGGCGGCAAAGCCAAGCCCCGGCAGGCCCATGGATCGCAGCGCAGCGATGACCCCGCGCCGCTCGACCACCATGATCAGGACCAGCAAACCGATCCCGCCGAACAACCCGCGCCAGACCAGCAGCGTCGCCCCGTCTAGTGGGATCAGACGGGTGAAGAACCCGGCCGTGCTCCAGGCAACGGCCGAACCGGTGACCAGCGCGAGGCCAAGCCGATAGTCCCGTTGCGTGGCTGCAAGATCTCGCCAGCCCGTGTCTGTTGCCACGACGCGCCCACCTCCGGCGAATGATGTTCGCCAGATGTTCACGCCGAGGCGCGACCTGTCAAGCGACACCACACCATGCCGGAAGGGTCGCCCTAATTGCCGCCACCCAGCAGCTTCAGCACACCCTGCTTGGTGGCATCCTGAAGGCTGGTGCCGCTGTCGCCGGTTGACCCGGCGGGCAGGCCCAGCGCCTTTTCGGCGGCGGCCCGCGCCTTGTCCTCCAGCTTTTTCTTCTGCGCGTCGATCTGCTGGCCGACGGCGGAATTCATGTCCAGCCCGAACTTCGGCGCATCCCATCCGCCCGAGATCTTCAGCGGCACCGAAACCCCGTTCGCCCCCGCCACGCCCTGCAAGGCGACCGGCGTCACGGTATAGTCGAGCGTGCGGCCGCCGACATCCACCGTGCCGGTGCCCGAGGCGTCCAGCAGCGGCGACTTGAAGGCCAGATCGCTGTTCGACAGCACACCCGCCTTCACCGTGTAGCTGGCGGTGATCGAGTCGAAGATCGTCTTGGCCCCGGCGCCCATGTAGTTCGGGTCGAGGTGGGTCAGCATCCCGGCCAGATCGAACCCGTCCAGCTCGCCCTGCCCGAAGCTGATCGAGCCGCTGCCCGCCAGCGCGTTCATCAGCGCGTCGACCGACCCGCCCGCCGCCTGCAGGCTGAACTTCGCCGTGCCGGTGCCGTGCAACCGCTTGTAGCCCGCGAAATCGGTCAGGATCGGTTGCAGGGCGACATTCGTCACCGTCAGGTCGGCGGCGACCGCCAGCCCCTTGCTGCCATCCACCACGATCTGCCCGGTGATGCTGCCCTGATAGGCCGAAACCTGTTTCAGCCCCACCGACGCCTTGCCCGCCACCAGGTGCAGCGCCACATCGGTCTGGCCCAGCACCACCGTGCCAAGGTCAAGCCCCGCCGCGCCCAGCGTCACCTCGGCATCGGCCGGCGACAGCGGGCTGGCGTCGATCGGCGCCTTTGACCAGCCCGCGGCGGAGGTGCCCGCGCTGCCGCCCGCCCCGCCGCCCGCCAGCGCCTTCAGGTCCAGCTTGCCCGCCGACAGGATCGCCGTCAGCTTCGGCCGCGCGCCCGCCGTCGTCACGCTGACCTTCCCGGTCAGGCTGTTGCCGTCGAGCGTCAGGGTCGCCCGATCCAGCGTCGCGCGGCCCTCCGCCCCGGCGGTCAGCACCCCCTTGGCCGCGATCCGCTTGGCGCCAAGGCCCGGCGGCAAGGCGGGGGCGGCCATCCCGACCGCCGCGAAGAGCGCGGGCAGGTCGCCCAGATCGGCATCGAGCGCACCCTGCACCGCCAGCGTGCCGGGGTCCGCCGTGCCGGTGAAGCCGATCGTCGAGCCGCCCGCCCCCAGCGTCAGCACGACCGGCGCCGCCTGTCCCGCCGCAACCGCCGCCAGCTTGTCGAGGTGCAGCGTCAGGGAGACCGGCTGGCCGTTCACCTTTGCCGCCGCCGTCAGGTCCAGCGGCCCCGCCGGGTCGGGCAGGGTCAGGCTGGCGTCGATGCCGTCCACCGTCTGGCGCGTGCCCGCCGCATCGTCGACCCAGGTGACCGACCCGCCGGTGATCGACGCGCGGTCGATCGTCACGGCGGGCAGGCTTCCCCCGCCTGCGGGCGCCGGGGCGCCAGAGGTCGGGGCGCTGCCGCCGATCTCCCAGTTGCCGTGGCCGTCCTTGCTGCGTTCCAGCACGATCTTCGGCGCGATCAGGTCCACCCGCGCCACCTTCACCGTGCCCGACAGCAGCGCGACCGGGTCCACCCCCACCGTCAGCCCCTCGGCCGCCAGCATCGGGCCCGCTTTCGACCAGGGCGCATTGGCGATCTGCACGGCTCCGGTGCGGATGCCCAGTTCGGGCCAGAGCGTCGGGTGCACCCCGCCCGAAATGACCATCTGCCGCCCGGTTGCCGCCGCGAACCGCGCGGCCGCAATCGCCGCGATCCGGTCGGCCGGGATCAGCAACAGCGCCGCCACCGCCACCACGACAAGGGTCGCGATCAGGGCGACAAGACGGATGAGCCAGCGCATGGGGCCTCTTCACGACAGGGTGATCGCGGCAAGTCTGCCCCGGAATCGCGTTTCGCTCAACCTCCCGGCCGGGCCGGGCGCGGGATTCCGCCCGCGCCAATGAAAACCCCCGCGCCGGGGCAGGCACGGGGGGCAGGAAGTGCCGGGGTGGGGCGACCTCAGAAGGTGCGCTTCCACCCGACGGTGATGGCGAACTGGTGCATCGACAGCTTCACGGTGCCCGGCGTCGGCCCCATCGGCGTCATCTCGTTGCCCGTCACGCTGCTTGTCGGCACATATTCCAGCGAGAAGTCGAGCGTGTCGCGCGTGTTCATCTTCCAGCTTCCGCCCGCGCTCAGGTGATTGCGGACCACGCCGGGGGCGAGGATGTTCAGCGTCACCTGGCTCGACTGCACCGGGTTGGTGGAATAGGCGTAACCCACCCGCCAGGTCATTGTCGGGCTCGACCGCCACGCGGCGCCCAGCTTGATGACGCCGACGTCCTTCCAGCCGAAGCCGGGGCCGTTCACGCCGCCCAGCGGGTTCATCCCGTTCGGGAACGGGTTGGCGATCGTCGGGACGCCGGAATACCAGATGCGCTGGTAGTCCAGCATCACGGTCATGTCCTTGGTCGCATCCCAGGCCAGACCGACCGTCGCCGAGGCCGGAATGTCGAAAGCGCCGCCATCGGCGAAAAGACCGGCATAGTTGGTCAGTTTGCCCATGCTCATCTTGGTCTGCGCGCTCAGGCCAAAGCGCAGCGTCTTGGTCAGGTCGACCTGCACACCGGCGCGCAGGCCCGCGCCATAGACCCACTGGCGCCCGTTGCCGGTCATGTTTGCCGGGTCCATCGAATTGGCCTTGAACGCGTCAAGCCCGAAGGCCTTGAAGCCCTGCGCCACCAGGGTCGGCGAGATGCCGAAGGCGACGCTGCCGATCTTCTGCGCATAGGTGACCGAGAGGAAAAGCTGCTCCAGGTCGACCCCGGCCTTGCCGGCGCAGAACACGCCCGCGCCGCCGCCGCAGTTCGGGTTCACCACCGCCGGATAGCTCGAATCCATCCCGCCGTTGCCGTAGGCGGCAAAGTTCAGCCGCGCGCCGTTCGCCAGCACCTTGTTGTAGGCGAAGTTCGGCACCGGAAAGAGGTTCTTGCCGCTGTTATTGGTGCCGGGCGCGACAAAATAGGTGCCGGTGCCGGTATAGCCGCGATACGGCGCGAAGAGTTGCAGCCCCATCGACATCTCGTTGCCGACCGTCGCAACGCCGGCCGGGTTGATCGCGCTCGACATTGCGTCTTCGCCGTTTGCCACGCCTGCGCCGGCCTGGCCACGCTGCACCGCGCTGTAGCCCAGCGCGAAATAGCCCGCCGTCGCAAACGCCGGTGGCGCCGCCAGCGCCATGGCAACCGCGCCGAGTCCGATCAGATGACGCGCCTTGTAGAGTCCTGTCATTCGTCCCTCCCAGTCGTCTTGCTTGTCCCGATGCCGCCCCGTCCTGCGGCGCCGACACCTCTCCCGCACCCTCGCTGCGGGTCGCTCTGTCGTGATGCTGACACGAAGGATGCACAATCGGTAATGTTTTTTTGTTGCTTTGTGACCGGCGCGCGCGGAACGCGACTTTCCGGCCACCATAACGGGGGGAGTCGCGCCGCGCCGCCCCTTTCCAAGCGCCGCGCCCGGATTTATATGCCGACGATGACCCAGAACCCGCCCAGCCTCCGCCCCGACCTTGTTCACGCCATGATCCCCGACGACCGTCGCGCGGGCCAGCCGACGATCGGCATGGTCTCGCTTGGCTGCCCCAAGGCGCTGGTGGACAGCGAGCGTATCCTGACCCGCCTGCGCGCCGAGGGCTATGCCATCTCGCCCGACTACAAGGGTGCCGATGCGGTGATCGTGAACACCTGCGGTTTCCTCGATTCGGCCAAGGCGGAAAGCCTGGATGCGATCGGCGAGGCGCTGGCCGAAAATGGCCGGGTGATCGTCACCGGCTGCCTTGGCGCGGAACCGGGCTACATCACCGGCGCGCATCCACGCGTGCTGGCCGTCACCGGGCCGCAGCAATACGAACAGGTGCTGGACGCCGTCCACGCCGCCGTGCCGCCGTCGCCCGATCCCTTCATCGACCTGATGCCCGCCACCGGGGTCAAGCTGACGCCGCGCCACTACAGCTATCTGAAGATTTCCGAGGGCTGCAACCACGCCTGCAAGTTCTGCATCATTCCCGACATGCGCGGCCGTCTGGTCAGCCGCCCCGCCCATGCGGTGATCCGCGAGGCGGAAAAGCTGGTCGAGGCCGGGGTGCGCGAGCTTCTGGTGATCTCGCAGGACACCTCGGCCTACGGGGTGGACATCCGCCACGCCGAAGATCGCGGCCATCGCGCCCACATCACCAACTTGGCGCGCGATCTGGGCAACCTCGGCGCCTGGGTCCGGCTGCACTACGTCTACCCCTACCCGCACGTCCGCGATCTGATCCCGCTGATGGCGGAAGGGCTGGTGCTGCCCTACCTCGACATCCCGTTCCAGCACGCCCACCCCGACACGCTGCGCCGCATGGCCCGCCCGGCGGCGGCGGCGAAAACGCTCGACGAGATCGCGGCCTGGCGCAGCGTCTGCCCCGAGATCACGCTGCGCAGCACCTTCATCGTCGGCTACCCCGGCGAGACGGAAGCCGAGTTCCAGACCCTGCTGGACTGGATGGACGCGGCGCAACTGGATCGCGTCGGCTGCTTCCAGTACGAAAACGTCAAGGGCGCCCGCTCGAACGCGCTGCCCGACCACGTGCCCGACGAGGTGAAACAGGACCGCTGGGACCGTTTCATGGCCAAGGCGCAAGCGATTTCCGAGGCGAAGCTGGCGGCGAAGGTCGGCCAGCGCCTGCAGGTGATCGTCGATGAGGTCGACGCCGAAGGCGCCACCTGCCGCACCAAGGCCGACGCGCCCGAGATCGACGGCAACCTGTTCATCGACGAGGGCTTCGAGGGGCTTTCGCCGGGCGATCTGGTGACGGTCACGGTCGAGGAGGCGGGGGAGTATGATCTCTGGGGGCGGAGGGAGTGAGGGCGCTAGAATGAACAATGAAGCACATTTTCATTGGTCCGAAGGGAACAAATTCGCGCTTGAGGCGCTGAAATCTATATTCATCCTCAACAGCTCGATTGCTGCAGCCCTAATCGCATTTACCGCTACGACAAAGGCCTTTCTTTGGTGCTTCGTCGCGGCAGCTTGCATTTTCTTCGTTGCAGCAATTCTCGCCGTGGTCCTTCTAACGATGGGCTACTATGTGAACCTTCGACAAGGGAACTCATACAACCGGCCCCCAGACAAGAAGAGGAACGTCTGATCAAGCGCTTCGGCTGCGCCGATTTGGCTGCCTGATCGTTGCGGTGAGGCTGCGTTCGGGCAAAGTGCTCCGGTTTCGGGCTTTCGCAGCCGCCGTCATGGCGGCAAGCTGGTTTTCGGACGGACTCGTGCTCATGCC
>NZ_CBAICG010000035.1:0-35549 GCF_964715405.1 Solirhodobacter sp.
GAGGACGAGTCCGTCCGAAAACCAGCTTGCCGCCATGACGGCGGCTGCGAAAGCCCGAAACCGGAGCACTTTGCCCGAACGCAGCCTCACCGCAACGATCAGGCAGCCAAATCGGCGCAGCCGAAGCGCTTGATCAGACGTTCCTAAACGTGAGCCTCAGCCCTGATCACCCCGGTGCGGCTACCCTACTGAGGCATCAGATTGGAGGCTAACCTGCTCAGGTTTTCCCCACCCCCTTCTCGGCATTCCTGAGCAGGAAGCGCTGAATCTTGCCGCTCGGCGTCTTCGGCAACTCGGTCACAAAGACCACCTCGCGCGGGTAGGCGTGGGCGGAAAGGCGGCGTTTGACGTGCTGGGCCAGCGCCTCGGCCAGATCGTCCGACGCGGCGTGACCGGCCTTCAGCACCACGAAGGCCTTCACGATCTCGGTCCGCTCGGGGTCGGGCTTGCCGATCACCGCGGATTCGGCCACCGCCGGGTGTTCGATCAGCGCGCTTTCCACCTCGAACGGGCCGATGCGGTAACCGGCCGAGGTGATCACGTCGTCGTTGCGCCCGACAAAGCTGATGTGGCCCGAGGGTTCCAGTTCCACCGTGTCGCCGGTCAGGTAATAGCCGTTCACAATGGATTTCTCGGGCTGGCCGAGGTAGCCCGGAAACCACAGCAGCGGCGAGTTCGCCATGTCCACCGCCAGCACGCCGGGCACGCCGGGCGGCAGTTCCTCACCCTCCGGCCCCAGCACGACAACGCGGTAGCCGGGCATCGGCACCCCCGCCGCACCGGGCCGCACCGGATGATCCAGCCCGTGGTGGTTGTTCACCACCATGCCCAGTTCGGTCTGGCCGTAATGGTCGTGGATCGGCACGCCGAGGTGTTCGGCGAACCAGCGGATCACCTCGGGGTTCAGCGGTTCGCCCGCGCTCGACACGGCGCGCAACTGCCCCGCCAGCCCCGCCGCCGCCCCGGCCCCGGCGGCGATCATCAGCCGGTAGGCGGTGGGCGCCCCGGCGAGGTTGGTGATGGCGTGGCTGCGGATGATGCGCCAGGTGCTGTTCACGCTGAACGGCCCGTCGTAAAGCGTGGTGGCATGGCCCAGCAGCAAGGGGCCGGTGATGGTGTAGTAAAGCCCATAGGCCCAGCCGGGATCGGCGATGTTCCAGAACCGGTCGCTGGGGCGCAGGTCGATGGCGGTGCGCATGTAGACCTCGAACGCCAGCAGCGCCTTCAGCGGCACCGGCACCCCCTTCGGCGTGCCGGTGGTGCCCGAGGTGGACATCAGCATCATCAGATCGCCCGGCGCGCGCATCACCGGCGCAAAGCTGGCCGGATGCCGCGCCAGTTCCGCCGTCAGGTCAAGGTCGCCCGGCCGCGCGCCGCCACGCGCCACCGCGATGCGGGGGGCGGCCGTCAGCCCGTCCAGCTTGCCCCGGTTGGCGGCATCGGTCACCACAAGCCGCGCGCCGCTGGTCTGCAAGCGGTGCTCGATGGCCGACGGGCCGAAGGCGGTGAACAGCGGCTGATAGACCGCGCCCGCCCGCCAGGTGCCGAGGATCGTCACCACCAGGTCGGGGATGCGCGGCAAAAGCCCCGCCACCACATCGCCCGGCCCGATGCCTTCGGCCGTCAGCATCCCGGCAAAGCGGGCCGACAGCCCCTGCAACGCGGCGAAGGTGTAGCTCTCGCGCTCGCCCGCGGCATTCTCCCACTCCAGCGCGATGCCGCCCGCGCCGACATGGCGGTCGCAGCATTCGACGCAGGCGTTCAGCCCGGCGGACCGGCTGCCGTGCAGCCGCGCCTCGACCTCGTCCAGCCGAAAGCCTGCGTAGGCCTCCGCATAGGGCAGTCTTCCCCGTTCGTGCATCCCGACCTCCCCGCCGCTGCCGGTGCCCCCGGCGGTCAGAGGCTACGCCCGCGCCGCGAGTCGCGACAAGGGGCGCGATCTGCGCCCCGGATCGCGCTCAGGCCGAGAAAATCGCCGCCGCACCCGCTGCAATCGCCGCGCGCGCTTGTGAAAGCCGGGTGCCGCGTTTAGAAACCGGGGCGTCGCTTTTGGCCAGCGCGGCGGAATGGTCATGGAGGAGAGCACGGCGTGAAGATCGGGGCACCGAAGGAAATCTTTGCGGGCGAGGCGCGCGTCGCGATGACGCCGGACTCGGCCGTGCAACTGAAAAAGCTCGGCTATGACTGCGCGATCGAAACCGGGTCGGGCGCTGCCGCCGGGTTTGCCGATGCCGCCTATGCCGCCGTCGGGGTCGAGGTTCTGCCCGGCGCCGCGGCACTTTGGGCCGCCGCCGACGTGGTGGTCAAGGTCCGCGGCCCGGAACCGGCCGAGGCCGCGCTGCTGCGCGAGGGTCAGACGCTGATCTCGTTCTTCTATCCGGCGCAGAACGCCGAGATGCTTGAAACCTGCAAGGCGCGCGGCGCCAACGTCATCGCGATGGACATGGTGCCCCGCATCAGCCGGGCACAGAAGATGGACGCGCTGTCCTCGATGGCCAACATCGCGGGCTACCGCGCGGTGATCGAGGCGGCGAACAACTTCGGCCGCTTCTTCACCGGGCAGGTGACGGCGGCGGGCAAGGTGCCACCGGCCAAGGTGCTGATCGTCGGTGCCGGTGTGGCCGGTCTGTCTGCGATCGGCACGGCCGTCAGCCTCGGCGCCATCGTCTACGCCTTCGACGTGCGCCCGGAAGTGGCCGAACAGATCGAGTCGATGGGCGCGAGTTTCGTCTATCTGGAATTCGAGCCGACGCAGGACGGCGCCGCCACCGGCGGCTATGCCGCGCCCTCCAGCCCCGAGTTCCGCGAAAAGCAACTGGCGAAGTTCCGCGAACTGGCGCCCGAGATGGACATCGTCATCACCACCGCGCTGATCCCCGGTCGGCCCGCGCCGAAGCTGTGGCTGGCCGACATGGTGGCTGCGATGAAGCCCGGCAGCGTGGTCGTGGACCTTGCCGCCGAACGCGGCGGCAACTGCGACCTGACGGTGCCGGATCAGAAGGTGGTCAGCCCGAACGGCGTGACGGTGGTTGGCTACACCGACTTCCCCAGCCGGATGGCGGCGCAGGCCTCCACCCTCTATTCCACCAACATCCGCCACATGATCACCGACCTGACTCCCGCCAAGGATGGCAAGGTCGTGCACAACATGGCGGATGACGTGATCCGCGGCGCGACCGTGACCTATCAGGGCGCGATCACCTTCCCGCCGCCGCCGCCGAAGATCGCGGCGATCGCCGCCGCCAAGCCCAAGCCGAAGGTGAAAGACCTGACGCCCGAGGAAAAGCGCGCCGCCGAAAAGGCCACCTTCCGCAAGGCAACGCAAAGCCAGGTCACGCTGCTGGCCGTCGGCACGCTGGTGATGCTGCTGATCGGCAGCGTCGCCCCCGCCGATTTCATGAGCCACTTCATCGTCTTCGCGCTGGCCTGTTTCGTCGGCTTCCAGGTGATCTGGAACGTCAGCCACGCGCTGCACACGCCGCTGATGTCGGTGACCAACGCGATCTCGGGCATCATGATCCTGGGGGCGCTGCTCCAGATCGGCTCGGGCTCGTGGCTGGTGGTGGTGCTGGCGGCGATCTCGGTGCTGATCGCCTCGATCAACATCGTCGGCGGCTTCCTGGTCACGCGCCGGATGCTCGCCATGTTCCAGAAGTCGTGAGGGCGCCCAGATGAGCATCGGAATCGTATCGGCGGCCTATATCGCGGCGGCCATTCTCTTCATCCTGTCGCTCGGCGGCCTGTCGGGGCAGGAAAGCGCCAAGCGCGCGGTCTGGTACGGCATCACCGGCATGGCGCTGGCGGTGCTGGCGACGATCATCGGACCGGGCGTCGGGCATGAGTTCCTGATCATCGTGATGGTCGCCATCGGCGCTGCCGTCGGCACCTATGTCGCCAGCAAGGTCGAGATGACGCAGATGCCGCAACTGGTGGCGGCGCTGCACTCGTTCGTTGGTCTGGCGGCGGTGTTCATCGGCCTGAACGCCGATATCGAACTGGGCCGCGTGCTGGCGCTGAAGGCGGCGAACGCCGACGTCAGCCAACTGGCGGGCTTTGCCGCCAAGCTGGCCGCCAAGGACGCGGTCGAACTGTCGATGCTGAAGGTCGAGATGTTCCTCGGCGTCTTCATCGGCGCGATCACCTTCACCGGCTCGGTGGTGGCCTTCGGCAAGCTGGCCGGCCGGATCGACGGCAAGCCCAAGAAGCTGCCCGGCGGCCACATGATCAACGCCTCGGCGCTGGCGGCCTCGGTGATCCTCTTGTTCATCTTCTTCGGCGGCGGCTCGATGTGGTCGCTGCTCTTGATGACGATCATCGCGGGCTTCATCGGCTGGCACCTGATCATGGGCATCGGCGGCGCCGACATGCCAGTGGTCGTGTCGATGCTGAACAGCTATTCGGGCTGGGCGGCGGCGGCGATCGGCTTCACGCTGGGCAACGACCTGCTGATCGTGACCGGCGCGCTGGTCGGCTCTTCCGGTGCGATCCTGAGCTACATCATGTGCCACGCGATGAACCGTTCGTTCATCTCGGTGATCCTCGGCGGCTTCGGCGGCACCACCGGCCCCGCGATGGCGATCGAGGGCGAGATGGTGGCGATCGACGCCGACGGGGTCGCCGCCGCGCTGAACGACGCCGACAGCATCATCATCGTGCCGGGCTATGGCATGGCGGTGGCGCAGGCCCAGCAGGCGGTTTCCGAACTGACGCGCAAGCTGCGCGCGGCGGGCAAGACCGTGCGCTTTGGCATCCACCCGGTGGCGGGTCGCCTGCCGGGGCACATGAACGTGCTGCTGGCCGAGGCCAAGGTGCCCTACGACATCGTGCTGGAGATGGACGAGATCAACGACGACTTCCCCAAGACCGATGTGGCGATCGTCATCGGCTCGAACGACATCGTGAACCCGGCGGCACAGGAAGACCCCAACAGCCCGATCGCCGGGATGCCGGTGCTGGAGGTCTGGAAGGCGAAACTGGTCATCGTGATGAAGCGCGGCCAAGGCACCGGCTATTCCGGCATCGAGAACCCGCTGTTCTACAAGGAAAACGCGCGGATGTTCTATGGCGACGCCAAGAAATCGCTTGATGGGCTGCTGCCGAAGATCGGCTGAGGCGGGCGTCACGCCAACGTGCGGGGCCGGGCGTTGAAGCCGCGCGGCCCCATCGCTAGAACGACCGTGAACCGTCTGCTACCAGCGAAAGGGACTGCATGACGCCCGCCGGTGCAACGATCCTGACGGCCTGGACGCCGGACCCGGTCAGTGTGCTGGTGCTGGCAGCGCTGGCTTGGGCCTATCTGCGCGGCGCGGTGCGCCAGTATGCGCGCGAGGGCGAACTGGCCGACTGGCGGCCGATGCTGTTTCTGGGCGGGCTCTTTGTGATCGCGGTCGCGATGGTCTCGCCCTTCGCGGCGCTGGCGCACCAGGCCGCCTGGCTGCATCAGGTGCAGGGGGCGATGCTGCGGGTGATCGCGCCGCTGGCGATCTTCGTGACCCGGCCGCAGCGGCTGATCTACACCGGCCTGCCCAAGGCGCTGCGGAGCGGGCTCTTCGCCCGGCTCTGGCGCGCGCCCGCGCTCAACCGGCTGGGCGGGCTCCTGGCGACGCCGCTGGTGGCGGGCGCGCTGAACATCGCGATCTTCATCTTCTGGATCCTGCCGCAGCCGCAGGATGCGGCGCTGACCCACGCGCTGGTGGGTTTTGCCGAACGGGTCAGCGAACTGGCGGCGGGCTGCCTCTTTTTCGGCGTGCTCTTTGATGCGCGCGACCCCGATCTGGGCGGCACGCGCTATGGCCCGCGCATCGTGATGCTGATCACCACCACGCTGGTGATGGTGGTGCTGGGCGTCGCGCTGACGGTAAAGCCGATGCTGTTCTACACCGCCTATCCCGACGGCGTCCGCATCCCCTATTTCGCGCCGCTGGATGACGAGGCGACGGGCGGGTTCGTCAACTGGGCCTGGGTCAGCCTGGTCTACCTGATGACCTTCATCCTGGTCTTCGTGCGCTGGAACGCCGCCGAGGTGCGCGCCTATGCGCGGGCGATGAGCTTCAGCGGCTCGAACTCGGCCGCGCTGCGGCTGCCGGAAACGGCGGAGGAGTTGTGGCTGCTGGTCACCCCGCTGAACCGGCGGCTGGGGCTGAGCCTGTCGATCATCCCGGCGGTGATGATGTTTCTGGCGATCGCGATTGTGGTAACGCTGCATTACCGGGCCTGAGCGGTATTCCGGCCGATGCCGCTAACCGTCCGCAATCGCTTGCCTTCCGGCTTGCGCGGGCGCGGATCGGCACTACTCTGGCCGCAGGCCACAAGGACGCGCCGATGAGCCCGATCGAAGACCACCCGCTGCGCTATGCCATCACCAACGAGTTGCACGCGCGCCCGTTCCCCTCGATCGAGGTGCCGTGCCATGCCGTCTATGTCGCGATCAAGGAGCCGAAGGACGCCGTCAACCGCGACCGCACCCGCGACTTGGCCCATCTCGCGGCGCTGCTGGAACGGTCCGGCGCGCCGCTTCCGCAGCCCGACGCGACGCATCATTCGGGCCAGATCGGGCGCGACAGCCTGAAATGGGAAAGCCACGCCGAATTCGTCACCTTTTCCGCCTTCTGCCCCGGCCTGGGCGCGCGCGCCTTCGACCCGGCCGAGGCCGAGGTGTTCCCGGCCGACTGGCTGGAACAGGCGCCCGGCAAGCGGCTGGTGTCGGCGCTGATCCGGGTCGACCTGCTGCCCGAGGATCCGGCCAGCCTCAGCGCGCTGTTCAACGACTGGTTCGTGCCCGAAAGCCTCGCCTGCGCCTGGGTGCTGGACCGCGCCGCCGTGGTGGCCAGCGATTTCCGCATCGATCCGGCCGGGCACATGCGGTTCGCCGTCTTCGTGCGCCCCGACACCAGCCCGCGCCGGATCGGCCGGATCGTGCAGCGGCTCTGCGAGATCGAGACCTACAAGGCGATGTCGATGCTGGGCCTGGGCCGGGCGCGGCAGTTGACGCGACGGCTGAACGCGCTTGACCCGCAGCTGACCGCGCTGGTGGCGGAACTGACCTCGGACACCGGCTCGCCCGAGCATACGCTGCACGAACTGCTGGCGGTCTCGGCGGAACTGGAGACGCAGGCGATGCAGACCAGTTTCCGCTTTGGCGCCACCGGGGCCTATGAGGCGATCGTGACCCAGCGCATCGAGGTTCTGCGCGAGGAGCGGTTCGAGGGCCGCCAGACCTTCACCGAGTTCATGACGCGACGCTACGACCCCGCCATGCGCACGGTGAAATCGGCCGAGCGGCGCTTGCAGCAGATGGCCGAACGCGCCGAGCGGGCCGGCGAACTGCTGCGCACCCGGGTGGACGTGGACCGCACCCATCAGAGCCAGCTTCTGCTGCAAAGCATGGACCGCCGCGCCGATCTGCAACTGCGGCTGCAACACACGGTCGAGGGGCTGTCGGTGGTGGCGATCAGCTATTACGCGGTGAACCTGGCCAGCTATGTGGCGGCGCCGCTGACCGGACTGTGGCACCTGACGCATGACGAAACCGCCGCGATCCTGACGCCGGTGGTGGTGCTGGCGATGTGGTTCGCGCTGCGCCGGATGCGGGCGCGGCTGCACTGAGTCTCGATTTTTCGCCGAAAAATCGCGCTGAATTTTCTGCGAAAATTCGTCTCAGCGGCCGCGGATGCGCGGGTCGAGCGCGTCGCGCAGGCCGTCGCCGATGTAGTTGACGCTCAGCACCGTCAGCGAAATCGCGACACCCGGCCAGATCACCCGGATCGGGTATTCCTGCAGGTAGTCCACCGCGTCGAACAGGAGCCGCCCCCAGGTCGGGAAGTCGGGCGGGAAGCCGAGGCCGAGAAAGCTGAGCGCCGACTCGGTGATGATCGCGTTGGCGATGCCGAGGGTGGCCGCCACCATGATCGGGCTCATCACGTTGGGCAGGATGTGGCGCAGGATCATCCGGCTGGGCGGTGTGCCGATGGACCGGGCGGCGAGCACGAATTCGCGTTCCTTCAGCGCCAGCACCTCGCCGCGCACGATGCGCGCGCATTGCATCCAGCTCGTCACGCCGATGGCACTGACGATCAGCAGGAAGGTGCCGGTCTCGACGCCGAGCCGGGCGGCCAGCGCATCGCGGAACAGCATCACCATGACCAGGAGCAGCGGCAGCAGCGGCAGCGCGAGGAAAAGGTCGGTCGTGCGCATCAGGATGCCGTCAAGGCGGCGGAAGTAGCCCGCCAGCACACCGACCAGCGTGCCGAGGAAGATCGACAGCGCCATCGCGGTCAGGCCGACGGCGATCGAGACCTTGCCGCCCGCCATCATCCGGGCCAGCATGTCGCGGCCCAACTGATCGGTGCCGAGCGGGTGAGCCCAGACCGGGCCAAGGTTGCGGGTCTTGATCATCTCGACCACGTTGGGGTTGATGTAGGTCGGGCTGATGCGCCACAGCAACGGCCCGATCACCACAAACACCAGGATGAACAGGAACACCGCAAAGCCGACCAGCGCGCCCTTGTGGGTCTTGAACTGATCCCAGACGTCGCGCCACTGGCTGCGCGGCGGGCGGAGGGCCTTGGCCAGATCGGCGGGCGTCACGGGCACGTCAGTCATAACGGATTCTCGGGTCAAGGATGCCGTAAAGGATATCGGCGATCAGGTTGAAGAGCACGATCAGCACGGCAAAGATGAAGGTCAGCGTCTGCACCATCGGCAGATCGTCGGCATAGATCGCGGTGATCAGCAACTGGCCGAGGCCGTTCACCTTGAACACCTGCTCGGTGATGATGGCGCCGCCGAAGATGCCCGGCACCCCCAGCGCGATGACGGTGACAACCGGGATCAGCGAGTTACGCAGGACGTGCTTGAGCACCACGACACGCTCGCTCATGCCCTTGGCGCGGGCGGTGCGGACGTAATCCTGGCCGAGGTTGTCGAGCATCGAGGCGCGCATGAAGCGGCTGATCTGGGCGGCGTTGTAAAGCGC
The DNA here is from genome assembly GCF_964715405.1 of Solirhodobacter sp. NCBI lineage: Bacteria > Pseudomonadati > Pseudomonadota > Alphaproteobacteria > Rhodobacterales > Paracoccaceae > Solirhodobacter > Solirhodobacter sp. Next base: position 8,975 of record NZ_CBAICG010000035.1, read on the forward strand.
CAGCACCGTGACCGGCATCGCCATTTGCTGCACCTGCTTGAGGAAGCTGGGCCAGTCGTGCACCCGCAGCGTGGTGTCGTAGATCGAGGGGAACCAGCCGAGGTTGACCGAGAAGATCACGATCAGCAGCACGCCGGTAAAGAAGGTCGGCACCGAATAGCCGACCATCGAGACGAAGGTGCCGATCTGGTCGAACCAGCTATACTGGCGGTAGGCCGACAGGATGCCGATCGGCAGCGCGATGGCGACGCCGATGACATAGGACATGCCGACCACGGTCAGCGTCTGCGGCAGGCGCTGCGCGATGATGTCGGCCACCGGGCTGCGGGTCTGCCAGGAAATCACGCGCTGCGCGTTGCCCGCAAGGTCGTAGCCGGTCAGCGTGCCGATGATGTGCAGCGGTTCGATGACGAAGAACTGCTTGAGCCAGAGCAGATACTGGAACAGCAGCGGCTTGTCGGCGCCAAGGGCGGCGCGCATCTTGGCCTTGACCTCGGGCGGGACGGTCAGCGGCATCTGCGCCATCGGGTCGCCGGGCGCGAGTTTCAGCAGCATGAAGATGATCAGACTGATCAGCAGAAGCACCGGGATCGCGAGGATCAGCCTTCGGATCGAGTAGGTCAGCATGTCGGGGGTGCCTCGGCTGGGCCGTCTGGAAAGGATGCGCCGCCCCGGCGCGAAGGCAGGGGCGGCGCGAGGGTCAGGTCACTTCTTGCGCGACCAGTCCGCGATGTTCCACAGCTCGCTGTCCCAGGCGTTGATCTGCTCGCCCGCGATCGAGTTGGAGACCCCCGACGACGTGCCGCGCCAGACCAGCGGCACGATCGTGTTGGTGTTCTTGGTCAGCATGTCGTTCATCGTCTTGACCAGTTCGGCCCGCTTGGCCAGGTCGGCGGTGCTGCCGAGTTCCGCCACCAGCTTGTCATAGGCCGGGTCGCAGTAGCGGTTGATGTTCTCGCCCTGCCACTGGTTTTCCGGCTTGGGTGCCTTCACGCAGGTATACATCGCCATGTAGGTCTGCGGGTCGGTGCCGGTGAAGTTGTTGGCGTACATTTCCACGTCGGCGTAGAACTTCTGGAAGGTGTCGGGCGAACCCGGATCGCCGCCGAAGTAGACCGAGGCGTCGATGTTCTTCAGCTGCGCGTCAACCCCGATGGCGTTCCACCACTGCTTGATCAGCGACTGGAAGTCCTGCCGCACGGCATTGGTCGAGCTCTGGTAGGTCAGCGTCAGCTTCTTGCCGTCCTTCTCGCGGATGCCGTCGGCGCCGACTTTCCAGCCCGCGTCATCCAGCAGCTTCTTGGCGCCTTCGACGTCCTGCTTCAGGCAGCCGGTGTTGTCCGAGGCATAGGCGACGGGCGCGGGCACCAGGTTGCAGGTCGGCTGACCGGCCTTGCCATAGCCCACTTCGACCAGCAGGCTGCGGTCGATCGCCATCGACAGCGCGGCGCGCACCTTCGGGTCCGACAGGATCGGGTTCGGGTGCTTGGCGGTGGACCGCTCGCCCTCGGCCAGGCTCGGCGAGGCGTCGGTCATGTTCATTTCAAGCCGTTCGACGAGGCTGCCGAAGGCCACCACGACCTTGCCCTTGCTGTCCGGTCCGGTCATGCCCTTCAGCACGTCGGGCGACAGCTGCAGGTTCCAGGCGTAGTCGTATTCGCCGGTCTGGAACACCGCGCGCGCAGCCGCCGCGGCATCGCCGCCGCCCTTGAAGTTCACCGTCGCGAAGGCCGGTTTGGCGGGGTCGCGGTAGTTGTCGTTGGCCTTGAGCTGGATCACGTCGTTCGGCTTGAAGTTGGTCACGACGAACGGGCCGGTGCCGATCGGTCCGAAGTTCGCGCTGGTGCAGGTCGGCGCCTTGGCGCCCAGGCAGTCGGCGAACTGCTTGGCCTGAAGGATCGGCGATTCGTAGGACACGAACGGGCCATAGGGGTTCGGCATCGGTTGCTTGAAGGTGACCTTCACCGTCGCGGGATCGACAGCCTCGACCTTGTCCACGTTCTCGAAGTGCGACAGCTGCGCGCAGCCGCCGGCCGGGTCCATGCAATACTGCCCGGTGAAGACCACGTCGGCCGAGGTCACGGGCGAGCCGTCCGACCATTTCAGGCCCGGCTTCAGCTTCCAGGTGATCGACTTGAGGTCGGCCGCGACGCCACCGTTGGCCACCGTCGGAATCTCGGTGGCGAGGTAGGGCGTCAGCACGCCATCGGGATTGTAGCGCGCCAGCGGCTCGATCACGATCGACGAGGACTCGAGGTCCTTGGTGCCGCTTGACAGGTAGGGGTTCAGGATCGACGGCGCCTGCCAGTAGATCAGGTTCAACTGGCCGTCGCTGCCGCGCCCGGCAAAGGCCGGGGCTGCCGCGAGCGCGGCCACCGCGCCCATCAGGAATGATTTAAGTTTCATGCGTCCTCTCCATGTTGGTCGTGCTCCGGGTTGCCTCGGAACCGCCGGTTCATCCGGCGGGTTTCTGGTTGGTCTTGTCGTGCAGGTGGCAGGCCACGAACCGGCCGGGCGCCACCTCGGTGAAATGGGGCTCCACCTTGAGGCAGATGTCCATCACTTTCGGGCACCGGGTGCAGAAGTTGCAGCCATCGGGCGGATGGGCGGGCGAGGGCACGTCGCCCTTCAGGATGATCCGCTTGCGGGTATTTTCCAGCGACGGATCGGGTTCCGGCACCGCCGACAGCAGCGCCTCGGTATAGGGATGCAGGGGCGTCGCGTAGATCGCGTCGCGCGGGGCCAGTTCCACCACCTTGCCCAGATACATCACCGCCACGCGGTCGGCGATATGGCGCACCATCGACAGGTCGTGGCTGATGAAGAGGTAGGTCAGGCCCAGCCGGTCCTGCAATTCCTCCAGCAGGTTCACCACCTGCGCCTGGATCGAGACGTCCAGCGCCGCGATCGGTTCGTCGCAGACGATGAAGCGCGGGTTCAGCGCCAGCGCGCGGGCGATGCCGATGCGCTGCCGCTGGCCGCCGGAAAACTCGTGCGGATAGCGGTTGGCAAAGCGCCGGTTGAGCCCGACCGCATCCATCAGTTCATAGATGCGGGCGAGTTTCTCGGCCCTGGTCAGCTTGGTGTGCTCGTCCAGCGGCTCGCCGATGATCGAGGCCAGCGTCATGCGCGGGTTCAGGCTGGCCTGCGGGTCCTGGAACACCATTTGCATCATCGGCCGCATCGGGCGCAGGGTGGATTGATCGACCTGACCGATCTCGACCCCGTCGATCTTCACCGAGCCGGCGGTGAGGTCGTAAAGCCGGATCAGCGCACGCCCGGCGGTGGACTTGCCGCAGCCGCTTTCGCCGACCAGGCCCAGGGTTTCGCCTTCGAGGATGTCGAAGCTGATGTCGTCCACCGCCTTCACATCGCCGGTATGGCGGCGAAAAAGGCCGGTGTGGATCGGGAAATACATCTTGAGCCCGCGCACTTCGACGAGAGTCTTTGCGGCGGGCGTCTTCGGGGCGGCGTCAAGCATGGCGGGGCGTTCCGGTGGCGGGGTCCCAGAAACAGGCGACATCGTGGCCCGCGCCGACCGGCACGCGCAGCGGGTTTTCCCGGCCGCAGCGGTCGAACGCATGGCTGCAGCGGTCGCGGAAGGCGCAGGACGAGGGTTCCTCCATCAGGATCGGCGGCTGCCCCTCGATCACGTTCAGCTTTTCCGGCCGCTCGCCCAGCACACCGGGCACGGTCTTCAGCAGCGCGCGGGTATAGGGATGCTGCGGGTTGCGGAACAACTCCTTCACCGGTGCCTGTTCGACGACCTGGCCGCCATACATCACCATCACGCGGTCGGCGATGCCCGCGATCACGCCCAGATCGTGGGTGATCCAGACGATCGCCATGCCCAGTTTCTGGCGCAGTTCCTTCACCAGTTCGATGATCTGCGCCTGGATCGTCACGTCGAGCGCGGTGGTGGGCTCATCCGCGATCAGCACCTGCGGATCGCAGGACAGCGCGATGGCGATCATCACGCGCTGCCGCATGCCGCCCGAAAACTGGTGCGGATAGTCCTTCAGCCGCGCCCGCGCATCCGGGATGCCGACCAACTCCAGCAGTTCGACCGTGCGCTGCGCCGCCTGCGCCTTGGTCAGGCCCATGTGGCGACGCAGCGGTTCCATGATCTGGAAGCCGACGGTGAACACCGGGTTGAGGCTGGTCATCGGGTCCTGGAAGATGAAGCCGATCTTGCCGCCGCGAATGTCACGCAGGCGCTGATCGGTGCAGGTCAGCAGATCGGTGCCCTCGAACAGCACCTGACCGCTGCGCACATCGGCGGGCGGCGACGGCAAGAGCCGGATCAGCGACATCATCGTGACCGACTTGCCCGACCCGCTTTCCCCGACGACGCCGAGAAGCTCGCCGGGTTTCAGATCGAAGCTGACGGTATTGACGGCGTGAACCTCTCCGCCACGGGTACGGAAGACGGTCTTGAGCCCCCGGACATCCAGGACGGGTAGTGCCCCATCGGGCATATGACGCTCCCCAAGCGGTTATTATTCTTCTGTTTTTGCGGTTCAGGTCGCTTCCCGTCCGCTGGTTGATCCAAACTCTTAGCCATTTTTTCCCACACGGCAATACGGTTTCGGTGCGATCGGACCTGACGTAACCTCATTGCGGAAATCTCGCGCCGCGCGGCCTTGACGTTACGCGGATCGGGCCGCACCTTGCCGAAAATGTCGCAGCCGGAGAAGATCATGGGCAAGCGCCTGACTGCGCGTGAGATTCTGGAGCGGCTCGTTGCATTTCCAACGGTGAGTCGCGACAGCAACCTGGCGCTGGTGGACTGGGTGGAGGATTACCTCGCCTCGTGGGGGGTGGCGTCGCACCGGGTCTGGAACGCCGAGCGCACCAAGGCCGCGATCTACGCCAATGTCGGGCCTGCCGTGGCGGGGGGCGTCGTGCTGTCTGGGCATACGGATGTGGTGCCGGTCGACGGGCAGGAGTGGTCGTCGGACCCGTTCACGGTGGTGGAACGCGGCGGCAGGCTCTACGGACGCGGCACCTGCGACATGAAGGGTTTTGATGCGCTGGCGCTGTGGGCGGTGCCCTTGGCGCTGGAGGCGGGGGTGAAGCGGCCGTTGCAGATCGCGTTGTCCTACGATGAGGAGGTCGGCTGCACCGGCGCGCCGCCGATGATCGCCGACATGGTCAGGACGCTGCCAAAGGCGGCGGCGGTGATCGTGGGCGAGCCCTCGATGATGGCGGCGGTGAACGGCCACAAGGGCGGCATCGGCTTTGCCACCCATATGCGGGGGTTCGAGGTGCATTCCTCGCTGCTGCACACCGGGGTTTCGGCGATCCTCGAAGGCGCGAAACTGATCGACTGGGCCAACCAGCAGAACGCCGCGAACCGCGCGAAGGTGCCGGGGCCGGTGGCGGCGATGTTCGAGCCGCCGTGGACGACGGTGCATGTCGGCAAGGTCGAGGGCGGCACCGCGCACAACATCACCGCCAAGGATTGCCGCTTCAGCCTCGATTTCCGCGTGGTGCCGGGCGACGAGATGGACGATTGCGAGGCCGCCTATCGCGCCAGGGTGGCCGAGGTCGAGGCGGGGATGAAGGCGGTGCGCCCCGAGGCGGGGATTGATCTGGAGCAACGCTTCTACGTGCCGCCGCTGCAACCTGAACCCGGGGGCGCCGCCGAGGCGCTGGTGCGCCGCCTGACCGGCGACAACGGCAGTCACGTCGTCAGCTACGGCACCGAGGCCGGGCAGTTCCAGGCCGAAGGCTATTCCGCCGTGGTCTGCGGGCCGGGCGACATCGCGCAGGCGCATCAGGCGGACGAATGGCTGAGCGTGGCGCAATTCGAGGCCGGGCAGGCGTTCATGCGCCGCCTTGTGGCCCATCTGGCGGAGTAGGGTGATGGCATTTCCGATTTCAGCGACCTCGCCAGTGGGCTTCACCGCGCCGCTGCCCGCGCGGGCCGATGTGGTGGTGATCGGCGGCGGCGTCATCGGCGTGATGACGGCCTGGCACCTGCGCCAGCGCGGGCTGTCGGTGGTGCTGTGCGAAAAGGGCCGGGTGGCGGGCGAACAATCCAGCCGAAACTGGGGCTGGGTGCGCCAGCAGGGCCGCGACGCCGCCGAACTGCCGATCATGATGGAAGCCTCGCGGATGTGGGACGGGCTGGCGGCGGAGGCGGGCGCGGACCTCGGCTTCCGGCGCACCGGCGTGCTCTACCTCGCCAATACCGACAAGGATCAGGCCGAGCACGAGGCGTTCTTCGATCTGGCGCAGCGCCATCAGCTCGATACCCGGCTGCTGAGCGTGGCCGAGGTGCGCGCGCTGCTGCCGGGGTCGGTGCAGGCCTGGCCGAACGGCCTGAAAGGCGGGCTCTGGACGGCGAGCGACGGGCGGGCGGAGCCCTGGGTGGCGGTCCCCGCGCTGGCGGCGGCGGCGGAGCGGATGGGCGTGGTGATCGCGGAAGATTGCGCGGTGCGCGGGCTCGACCGGGCGGCGGGGCGCGTGGCGGGCGTGGTGACGGAAAAGGGCCGGGTCGCCTGCGACTCGGTGGTGCTGGCGGGCGGGGCCTGGTCGGCGCTGTTCCTGCGCTCGCTGGGCGTGGTCATCCCGCAGTTGTCGGTGATCTCGACGGTGGCGCAGACCGTGCCGATGCCCGAGATCTTCCCCGGCGCGGCGGTCGACAGCCACTTCGCCTTCCGCCGCCGTCTCGACGGCGGCTATTCGATCGCGCCGGGGGATTTCCACGAGTTCTTCATCGGCCCCGACGCCTTCCGCGCCTTCCGCGCCTTCCTGCCCGAGGTGATGAAGAACCCCTTCGGTGCACGCTACCTGCCCGCCGCGCCGAAAGGCTACCCCGACGCCTGGGGCACCCCGCGACGCTGGTCGCTCGACGCGGCCTCGCCGTTCGAGGCGGTGCGGGTGCTGAACCCGCGCCCGAACATGGCCGCGCTGGGGCGGGTGCAGGACCTGTTCGCGCGGGCCTTCCCGGCGCTGGGCCGCCCGACGATCGCGACGGCCTGGGCCGGGATGATCGACACCATGCCCGACGTGGTGCCGGTGGTGGACCATGTGCCGAGCGTTCCGGGGCTGGTGGTGGCGACGGGGATGAGCGGGCACGGCTTCGGCATCGGCCCGGCGATGGGGCGGGTGGTGGCGGACCTGGTGACCGGGCACCCCGTCGGGCATGACCTGACCAGGTTCCGCTTCGGTCGGTTTTCGGACGGCAGCCGGATCGCGGGCGGGCCGTCGCTGTAGCAGCGAGGGGGCTTTCCGCCCCCTCTTGGCCTGCGGCCAATTCACCCCCGAGGATATTTGCGGACCGAAAATGAGGGCGGGTTGCGTGGGCGCCGGAAACGCGCGACGCTGCGGCATCATTGCGCCGGGCGCGGCCCGGCCGAGGGGAGAGCATCATGCCTGTGAAGAACCGCTTTGCCGAACTGCTGCCCGAGATCACCGCCTGGCGGCGCGACATCCACGAGAATCCGGAACTGCTGTTCGACACCCACCGCACCGCCGCGCTGGTGGCGGCGCGCCTGCGCGAGTTCGGCTGCGACGAGGTGGTGGAGGGGATCGGGCGCACCGGGGTGGTCGGCGTGATCCGGGGCAAGAGCGATACCGGCGGCCGAGTGATCGGGCTGAGGGCCGACATGGACGCGCTGCCGATCCGCGAGGCGACCGGGCTGCCCTATGCCTCGAAGGTGGCGGGCAAGATGCATGCCTGTGGCCATGACGGACACACCGCGATGCTGCTGGGCGCGGCGAAGTATCTGGCGGAAACGCGGAACTTCGACGGCGCGGCCGTGGTGATCTTCCAGCCCGCCGAAGAGGGCGGCGGTGGCGGGCGCGAGATGGTGGCCGACGGCATGATGGAACGGTTCGGCATCCAGGAGGTTTACGGGATGCACAACATGCCCGGCATCCCGGTCGGCCAGTTCGCGATCCGGCCCGGCGCGATGATGGCGGCGGCGGACCAGTTCGAGGTGGTGGTGACGGGCAAGGGCGGCCATGCCGCGAAACCGCACGACTGCATCGACTCGACGCTGGTGGCGGCGCATCTGGTGATCGCGCTGCAATCCATCGCCAGCCGGAATGTCGACCCGCTGAAGCAGGTGGTGGTCTCGGTCTGCACCTTCCGCACCGAGAGCGAGGCGTTCAACGTGATCCCGCAGACGGTGCTGCTGCGCGGCACGGTGCGCACGATGGACCCGGCCGTGCAGGACTTCGTCGAAGCCCGTGTCACGGCGATCGTGGCGGGCACGGCGGCCACCTTCGGCGCCACGGCGAACTGCGACTACCAGCGCGGCTATCCGGTGACGATGAACGCGCCCGACAACACCGACTATGCGGCCGAGGTGGCGCACAAGGTCTCGGGCCGGGTCGATACCGACACGCCGCCGCTGATGGGGGCCGAGGATTTCAGCTTCATGCTGAACGCGCGGCCGGGGGCCTATATCTTCCTGGGCAACGGCGACACCGCGATGGTGCACCACCCGGCCTACAACTTCGACGACGATGCGATTCCGTTCGGGTCAAGCTGGTATGCCGGGATGGTGGAAGAGCGGATGCCGGTGGCGTAAGGGTAAGGGGCGGGCGCCTCAGGGCGCCCGCTTGCGCAGTGCGATCACGTCGGCCTGCGAGTGGTTCGAATAGGTGGCCCAGGTCGGCTCGTAATCCTCCGCTTGATTACCCCAGACCGTCCAGCCCAGTCGCGGGCCACGGGCGAACATCTCCAGCCGTGGACCGGGGCTGCAACCCTCGATCAGCGGATATTGCTCGTCCGGTTTGCGGCTGTGTTCGCGCTTCTGCGACGAGATGATGTTCTCTTGTGTGCGCCCGAGCTTCTCGGTGCGCGCGTTCTTGCCGCGCACGCCAAACAGGAGAATCTCCGTCACGTTGCGGAAATAGAAGCCGACGCCACGCCGGTCTGGCCCGCCGTCCTTGCGCACCTTGTACCAGATGATATTGCTCTTGTAGGAGAATCCCCAATTTTCCATGACTTTGAGCCCGTCCGGCAAGAGCGCGTTCGGCACCCAGAGATAGAGGTGCGCCGTGTCGGCCACGATTGCCTCGACCGGCAGGTCACAGATCTCGCGCAAGGTCATCGTGGAGTAGCGCGAGAGCCGCCGATGCTCCGGTGCCATCTTTCCCGTGCGATTCTGGAATTGCCACGGCGGATCCGCAAGGATGGTGCGAAACCGCGTGGCGCCTGCTTTCACGAGCAGATCATCGACCGCGGTGGTCATTGATCATCCTCCAGGTAAAGGGATTTGCGGATCCCGAAGACGAGCAGAGGGCAGCCCGCGCCGCTGCCCCCTTCGATCCGGGGCAGAAGCTTCGACATGTGCGTGGTCGAGTTGCCATAGGACGAGCCTCGGCCAAGAGCATTAAAGATGTCCTGCAACTCGTCCGCCCGCGTGACGACGACCCCGACACTCACAGCGCGAAGGTCGAACAGCAGACGGAAGTTGTTGAGGTCGCGGTCGAAGAAGGGATCCTTGTTGTTCCACTCTATCTCCAGTGCGATCTGGTTCTTGAAGCAATCGACCCTGTGCGTTGGCGCGTTCAGGCCGTTTCCATCAACCTCGAAAGCCGTCTGGAACTGCTTCTCGACCCAACCCCGCTTCGACAGGAAGCCGTCGATGTAAGCCGCCAGTCTTGACTTGTTGCCGCCGCCGGATTCGATCCAGGACTTCCGCAGGCGGAATGCCGACAGCAGATCCAGAATGTCCTGCCATTCGGATGGAAAGTCCTGCGACAGGATCGCGCTGGCATGCTTCCACTCCTGGCATTCATAGTTTTCGGCAATGAATGCTGGCAAGCGCGACAGCAACATCTTGTGGTGTCCTCGAGTCTGAACTCCAACCCTATGCCGCACCGCCCAATGCCGCAAGGGCTATAGGGGCGGCTGGTTACGCGTCCTTACCCCCCGGTATGGCTCATGTGGCGGGTCATCCGGCCGGCCACGGTCTGGCGCGAATAGTCGAAGTCGTGGCCCTTGGGCTTGTGCGCGATCGCGGCGCGGATGGCGGCTTGCAGCGCGGCATTGCCGGGGCTGGCGCGCAGGGGGGCGCGCAGGTCGGCCATGTCCTCCTGACCCAGGCACATGTAAAGCTCGCCGGTGCAGGTCAGCCGCACCCGGTTGCAGCTTTCGCAGAAGTTGTGGGTCAGCGGCGTGATCAGCCCGATGCGCTGGCCGGTTTCGGCCAGCCGCAGATAGCGGGCGGGGCCGCCGGTGCGGTCGGGCAGGTCGATCAGGGTGTAGCGGCTGGCCAGGCGGGCCTGCAGGTCGGACAGCGGCCAGTACTGGTCCAGCCGGTCCTCCTCGCCCATGTCGCCCATCGGCATCACCTCGATGAAGGTCAGATCGTGGCCCTCGGCGGCGCACCATTCGGTGAGGGTAAAGAGTTCATCCTCGTTCACGCCTTTCAGCGCGACGGCGTTGATCTTCACCTTCAGCCCGGCGGCCTTGGCGGCGGCGATGCCGTCCAGCACCTGGCCCAGGCGGCCCCAGCGGGTGATTTTCGCGAACTTCTCCGCATCGAGCGTATCGACCGAGACGTTGACGCGGCGAACGCCGCAATCCGCCAGTTCCTGCGCATACTTGCCCAGTTGCGAGCCGTTGGTCGTCAGCGTCAGTTCCTTCAGCGCGCCCGAGGCGAGGTGGCGCGACATGGCGCGGAAGAAGGTCATGATGCCGCGCCGCACCAGCGGCTCGCCGCCGGTGATGCGCAGCTTTTCCACGCCGAGGTCAACAAAGGCGGAACAGAGCCGGTCCAGCTCCTCCAGCGTCAGCAGTTCGGCCTTGGGCAGGAACTGCATGTGCTCGGTCATGCAGTAGACGCAGCGGAAATCGCAGCGGTCCGTCACCGAGACGCGCAGGTAGGTGATGGCGCGGGCGAAGGGGTCGATCAGGGGCGCGGTCATGGCGGGAAGGTAGTCCTCGGGACGCGCCGCCACAAGGCGTCTAAAGTCGTATGCGGCTTACAGGTATTTCGCGGCTTCCTTGCGGGCGAAGGGCTTCATCGCGGTGCCGTGCTGCTCCAGGAAGGCGCGGGTGCGGTCGGGGGCGTGTTTCGACAGATCGCGCAGCCACCAGGCGACGGCTTTCTGGATGAACCAGTCGCGGTCGGCGGTGTAGCTGGCGGCCCAGCCCAGCACACGGTCGCGGATCGCGTCATCCTGCGGCTTGGGGAAGGAAAGCTTGGTCCAGGGCAGGGTGATCACCAGCGCGGCGCGGCGGGTCCACATGTTGGGATGGGTGGTCCAGGTTTCCACCTCGTGAAGCCGTGTGGGGTCGGCCACCAGGCGGCGGCCGCCCGCGTCGCAGGCATGGTCGGCGATCGCCCAGCCATCGAAACCGGGCACCCAAGAGGCGATCAGCCGCCACACGCCTTCATCCGGCCGGATGCGCGCCTGCGTCAGCAGCTTGGCGGCGGCCACCTTCGCCTCGTGGATGTCGCTGTCCCACAGCGCGGCGGCCAGGGCGAGGCGGTCGTCCAGCGTGAGCTTCTCACGCCAGACCTTTGCCATCCCGGTGATTTCCGGAACCGAGACACCCAGATAAAGGCGCGGCGCCTTGTGATAGGCGGCGGCACCCTCGGCGCGCAGGGGGTCGCCCGCGGCGCGCAATTCGGCAAGGGCATCTTCGGGCGTCACGTCAGGGCAGCCTCGATGCCGGTGGGCTTGCCGTCGAGCGAGGTGGCGTTGGTGGTGGCCCAGTAGTCGGCCAACCCCGCATCGCCCTGCTTGGTCGCCCAGTCGGCCAGCACCGGGCGATCTTCGCGGAAGTCCATCAGGGGCACCGCGTAGCCGCAGGAGGTCTGCACGAGGTCGATGCTCAGGTCATAGACCTGCCGCGCGCCGGGCAGGATGGGGAAATGCGCGGCCAGCGCGTCCCACCCGGCCGCGCCGTGGTGGGTCACGGTGGCGGTGCCGAAGGCGCGCAGGATCACCGGGCGCTGGCTGAACGAGCACCACATCAGCGTCATGCGCGGGCTTTCACGCAGGTGGGCGGCGGTCTCGTTGCCCGAGCCGGTCAGGTTCAGCCAGAGGATGCGCGTGGGCGACAAAACCCGAAGGGAATCAATCCCTTTTGGCGAGATGTTCACACGGCCGTCGGGGGCGGCGGAGCCGGTGAAGAACACATGCTGTTCGCCGATGAAGCGGATCTGGTCGTCTTGCAGCGCATCGAAACGTTTGCCCATCTACTCCACCGTCACCGACTTGGCGAGGTTGCGCGGCTGGTCCACATCGGTGCCCTTGGCGATGGCGGTATGGTAGGCCAGCAGTTGCGCCGGGATCGCATAGAGGATGGGCGCGAACATCGGCGCGACCTGCGGCATCGTCAGCGCCTTCCAGACCCCGTCACCCGCCGCCGCCACCCCGGCCGCATCCGAGATCAGCAGCACCTTGCCCTGCCGCGCCATCACCTCCTGCATGTTCGACACGGTCTTGTCGAACAGGTGGTCGCGCGGTGCCAGCACGATCACCGGCACCTGCCGGTCGATCAGCGCGATCGGGCCATGCTTCAGTTCGCCTGATGCGTAACCTTCGGCGTGGATGTAGCTGATTTCCTTCAGTTTCAGTGCGCCCTCCAGGGCCAGCGGATACATCGCGCCACGGCCCAGGAACAGGATGTCCTGCGCTTCGGCCAGCTTGCCCGCCAGGGCGGCGATCTCGGCGCTCAGGCCCTGCGCGTGGTTCATCAGTCCGGGCAGGCTGCGCAGCGCCGCCAGATGCTCCGCCAACCCCGCGGGCGACAGTCGCCCGCGATCCTGCGCGGCTTTCAGCGCCAGCAGCGCCAGCACCGTCAACTGGCAGGTGAACGCCTTGGTCGAGGCCACGCCGACCTCGACCCCGGCCAGAATGGGCAGCGCCAGATCGCTTTCGCGCGCGATCGACGAGGTCGGCACGTTCACCACCGACACCACCTTGGCCACCTTGTCGCGCGTGTAGCGCAGCGCGGCCAGCGTGTCGGCGGTTTCGCCCGACTGGCTGACGAACAGCGCCCAGGAGGCGGGCGACAGCGGCGGCTCGCGGTAGCGGAATTCTGACGCGATATCGACATCGACGGGCAGGCCCGCGATCTGCTCGAACCAGTATTTCGCCACCTGACAGGCATAGGAGGCGGTGCCGCAGGCGACCATCGTGATGCGGTCCACGCCGCGGAAATCAACCGCCGCGGGCAGGTCCAGCCGGTCGCCCTCGGCGGTCAGGTAATGCTTCAGCGCGTCGGCGATCACCACCGGCTGCTCGGCGATCTCCTTGGCCATGAAGTGCTTGTAGCCGCCCTTCTCGATCCGGGTGGAATCGAGTTGAATCAACATGGTGGCCCGGTTTGCGCGGCGACCGGCCACGTCGAAGATCTCGGCCCCGGCACGGGTGACGAAGGCGTAATCGCCCTCCTCCAGATAGGTGATGCGGTCGGTCATCGGCGACAGCGCGATGGCATCGGAGCCCACGAACATCTCGCCGTCACCATGCCCGATCGCCAGCGGCGAGCCCTTGCGGGCCGCGATCATCAGGTCGTCCTCGCCATCGAAGAGGAACAGCAGCGCGAAGGCACCCTCCAGCCGCCCCAGCGTTTTCGCGGCGGCCTCGCGGGCACTCAGCCCCTCGGCCATGAATTGCGCGGCCAGCAGGGCGACGGTTTCGGTGTCGGTCTCGGATTCGAAGGCGGCGCCCTTGGCGGCCAGTTCGGTGCGCAACTCGCGGAAATTCTCGATGATGCCGTTGTGCACCACAGCCACCGGGCCCGCCCTGTGGGGGTGGGCATTCCTCACCGTCGCCGCGCCGTGGGTGGCCCAGCGGGTGTGGCCAATCCCAGCGCGGCCCGCCAGAGGCTCGTGCACCAGCAGGTCGGCGAGGTTGACCAGCTTGCCCACCGCTCGGCGACGGTCGAGCCGCCCGGCGTTCACGGTGGCGATGCCCGCACTGTCATAGCCGCGGTATTCGAGCCGCTTCAGCGCCTCGACCAGAATCGGGGCCGCCTCGTGATTTCCCAGAACGCCAACAATTCCGCACATCAGTCGCCACTCCTTTTCGCCGCCTTCGCGGCTTTCAATCTGTCGAAGAATGCCTTTGCAAAACCAAGCTTCAGAACCTGAGGCGAGCGCGCCACCGCCAGCGCCTCATCCGGCACGTCGCGGGTGATGACCGACCCGCTGGCGGTCATCGCGCCATTGCCGACCCGCACCGGGGCGACCAGCATCGTGTCGGACCCGATGAAGGCGCGGGCGCCGATTTCGGTGTGGTGCTTGAACACGCCGTCGTAATTGCAGGTGATCGTGCCCGCGCCGATGTTGGTATGCTCGCCGACATGCGCGTCGCCGAGGTAGCTCAGGTGGCCGACCTTGACGCCTTCATCGAGGATCGCGTTCTTGATCTCGACAAAGTTGCCGACGTGCACGTCTTCCGCCAGTTCCGCCCCGCCGCGCAGGCGCGCGAAGGGGCCGACGGTGGCGCCGCGGCTGACGTGGCAGTCCTCCAGATGGCAAGAGGCGCGAATTTCGGCGCCGGATTCGATCGTGACGCCGGGGCCGAAGACGACGTGCGGGCCGATGATGGCGTCGCGGCCGACCACGCTGTCCCAGGCGAAGAACACCGTTTCGGGCGCGGTCAGCGTGACGCCGTTGTCCAGCGCCTCGGCGCGGGCGCGCGCCTGGAAGGCGGCTTCGGCCTCGGCCAACTGGGCGCGGGTGTTGATGCCCATCGTCTCGGCCTCGGGGCACAGCACGACGCCGGCCGACAGACCCCGCGCGCGGGCCAGTTCGACGATGTCGGTCAGATAGTATTCGCCCGCGGCATTGGCGTTGCCGACCTCGGCCACCAGCCCCAGCAGCACCCCGACATCGGCACAGATCACGCCGCTGTTGCAAAGGGTTATGGCGCGTTCCTCAGGCGAAGCGTCCTTGAACTCGACGATCCGGTCCAGCACCTCGCCCTGCGTCAGCAGCCGCCCGTAGCGGCCAGGATCGCGCGCGGTAAAGCCGAGCACGACCACCGAATGGCGCGCGCGCGCCGCGATCATCGCCTCCAGCGTTTCGGGCCGGATGAAGGGCGTATCGCCGTAAAGCACGATGGCCTCGCCGGTCGCCCCGGCCAGCGCGGGCGCGGCCTGCGCCACGGCATGGGCGGTGCCCAGTTGTTTCTCTTGCACCACGACCTGCACCGTCTCGTCATGCGCCAGCGCCGCCTTGCGCACCTGATCGGCCTCGTGCCCGGCGACCACCACCACCCGCTCGGGCGACAGCGCCGCCCCGGCGGCCATCGCATGCACCAGAAGCGGCGCGCCCGCGACCTTGTGCAGCACCTTCGGCAGATCGGAGTTCATCCGCGTGCCCTGTCCGGCGGCCAGGATGATGAGGGAAATCGGCATGGGTCTGCTCATTTTGGGTCTATGCAGGATGGTTTTACAAGAAGCGGCCCCCATCGCAAGGGCGGGGCGGATCAAAACTCCCTACAGCGTGTTGCATGCTGCCGCACGGTCCCGCAAGGTGCCGCCGGGAGACTCCGATGCGCACGATGGTTTTCGATCTCGACGGCACCCTGGCCGATACCTCGGCCGATCTGATCGCGGCGGCGAATGCCTGTTTTCGCGGCCTCGGGCATGGCGACCTGCTGGTGCCGCAGGCCGACGCGCTGACCGCCTTTCATGGCGGCCGGGCGATGCTGCGGCTGGGGTTTGCGCGGCTCGGCGGCGGCTGGACCGAGGCGATGGTGGATGCGCAATACCCGGTGCTGCTGGCCGCCTACGCCGAGGTGATCGACCGCGAGACCCGGCTTTACCCCGGCGCGATGGCGGCGGTGGCGCGGCTGCGGGCGGCGGGTTGGCGCACCGGCATCTGCACCAACAAGCCGGAAGGGCTGGCCGAGACGCTGCTGCACCGGCTGGGCATCCGCGACGCCTTCGACGCGCTGATCGGCGCCGATACGCTGGCGGTGCGCAAGCCGCACCCGGCGCCGCTGGCGGAAACCGTGCGCCGGGCGGGCGGGCGGCTGGAGCGCGCGATCCTGCTGGGCGACACCGACACCGACCGCGAGACGGCGCGGCGGGCCGGGGCGGCCTCGGTGCTGGTCACTTTCGGGCCCGAGGGGCAGGGCGTCGCCCGGCTCGCCCCCGAGGCGCTGCTTGACGACTACGCGGCGCTCTTCGACATTGCAGAGGCGCTGCTGCCCGCCTGAGGAGGCTCCGATGACCGACACCCTGCCCGAGGTTTTCACCGGCAGCTTCACCCAGCAGGAGCCGATCCCCGAGGAGGGGATCGAGGCCGCCGTGGCCGTGCTGCGCCACGGGCGGCTGCACCGCTACAACACGGTGCCGGGCGAGGTCGCCGAGGCGGCGCTGCTGGAGGAGGAATTCGCCGCCGCGATGGGGGCGAAATACTGCCTCGCGGTGGCCTCGGGCGGCTATGCGCTGGCCTGTGCGCTCCGGGCGGTGGGAGTGAAGCCGGGCGACCGGGTGCTGACCAACGCCTTCACGCTGGCGCCGGTGCCGGGGGCGATCGCCAGCCTCGGGGCGGTGCCCTTGTTCGTCGAGGTGACGGACGATCTGACCATCGACCTTGACGATCTGGCGGAACAGGCCGCGGCCTCGGGCGCGAAGGTTCTGATGCTCAGCCACATGCGCGGCCATCTGTGCGACATGGACCGGCTGATGGCGATCTGCAACGCGGCGGGCGTGACGGTGATCGAGGATTGCGCCCACACGATGGGCGCCGCCTGGCGCGGCGTGCCCTCGGGGCGGCAGGGGTTGGTCGGCTGCTATTCGACGCAGACCTACAAGCACCTCAATTCCGGCGAGGGCGGGTTTCTGGTGTCGGACGACCCCGAGGTGATGGCGCGGGCGATCATCCTGTCGGGGTCGTATATGCTCTACGCGCGCCACCGCGCCGCGCCACCGCCCGAGGCGTTCGAGGCGGTGAAGTGGGACACGCCCAACATCTCGGGCCGGATGGACAACCTGCGCGCGGCGATCCTGCGGCCGCAGTTGCGGCGACTGGCGGCGCAATGCGCGGCCTGGACCGAGCGGTATCGGGTGGTCGAGGCGGGCCTGCGCGAGGTTCCCGGCCTGACCCTGATTGCCCGGCCAGCGGAGGAAACCTTCGTCGGCTCGTCGTTCCAGTTCCGGCTGGCCGACTGGAAGGCGGCGGCGGTGCAGGAGGTGGTGGCCCGCTGTGCCGCACGCGGGGTGGAGATGAAATGGTTCGGCGCGGCGGAACCGGTGGCCTTCACCTCGCGCTATGACAGTTGGAAATACGCCCCCGCGCAGAGCCTGCCGCAGACCGACCGGGTGCTGGCGGGGCTGCTGGACATGCGGCTGCCGCTCACCTTCAGCCTTGAGGATTGCGCGCTGGTGGCGCGAATCATCCGGGCCGAGGTCGGCGCGGTGTTCCAGAAGGGCGCCTGAGAAACGATCTTTCGGCGAAAGATCGACGCCTCCGGCGGGAGTATTTGCGCCAGGAGAATGGGGCGGCTTGACGCGACTCGCACAGCCCGGCATAATTGAACACGTGTTCAAATAATCTGGGGGAGAGGGCATGTTCACCGCGTCGATGACGTTCGATCTGGGCGAGGACATCGCCGCGCTGCGCGAGACGGTGCATGCTTGGGCGCAGGTGCGGGTGAAACCGATGGCCGCGCAGATCGACCGCGAGAACGTCTTTCCGCCCGCGCTCTGGCGCGAGATGGGCGATCTGGGCCTCTTGGGCGTCACGGTGCCCGAGGAGTTCGGCGGCGCCGGTCTGGGATACCTTGCCCATGCGGTGGCGGTGGAGGAGGTGGCGCGGGCCTCGGCCTCGGTCTCGCTGTCCTACGGGGCGCATTCCAACCTCTGCGTGAACCAGATCAACCTGAACGGCACGGCGGAGCAGAAGCGCAAATACCTGCCCCGGCTCGTCTCGGGCGAGCATGTCGGCGCGCTGGCGATGAGCGAGACCTCGGCGGGGTCGGACGTGGTGGGGATGAAGCTGCGCGCCGAGAAGCGGAACGGCTATTACGCCCTGAACGGCAGCAAATACTGGATCACCAACGGGCCGCAGGCCGACGTTCTGGTGGTTTATGCCAAGACCGACCCGGCGGCGGGCTCGAAAGGGATCACCGCGTTTCTGATCGAGAAATCCATGACGGGATTTTCCACCAGCCCGCATTTCGACAAGCTGGGGATGCGCGGCTCCGATACCGGCGAGCTGATCTTCGACAACTGCGAAGTGCCGTTCGAGAATGTGCTGGGGCTGGAAGGCAAGGGTGTCCGCGTCCTGATGTCGGGCCTCGATTATGAGCGCGTGGTGCTGTCGGGCATCGGCACCGGCATCATGGCGGCCTGCCTCGACGAGGTGATGCCCTATGTCCGGGACCGCAAGCAGTTCGGCCAGCCGATCGGCAGCTTCCAGTTGATGCAGGGCAAGATCGCCGACATGTATACCGCGATGAACACCGCGCGCGCCTATCTCTACGAGGTGGCGCGGGCCTGCGACCGGGGCACGGTGACGCGCGCCGACGCAGCGGCCTGCGTGCTTTACTGTTCCGAACAGGCGATGGTGCAGGCGCATCAGGCGGTGCAGGCTTTGGGCGGGGCGGGGTTCCTCAATGACTCGACGGTCTCGCGGCTATTCCGCGACGCCAAGCTGATGGAGATCGGGGCGGGGACCAGCGAGATAAGGCGGATGCTGATCGGGCGGGAACTGATGGGGGCGGTGTGATGCGGCTTTTGTCGCAGGCCCTCCCAACCTCCGAAACCTTCCGCGCCAACCGCGCGGCCCATCTCGCCCTGCTCGCCCGCGCGACCGAAGCCGCAGCCCTTGCCGCCGAAGGCGGCGGGCCGAAGGCGCTCGCCCGCCACACGGCGCGCGGCAAGCTGCTACCGCGCGAGCGGGTGGCGGGGCTGCTGGATGCGGGCTCTCCCTTCCTCGAGATCGGCGCCACGGCGGCGCACGGGCTTTACGACGGCGCGGCGCCCGGCGCCGGGCTGATCGCCGGGATCGGGCGCGTGCACGGGCAGGAGGTCATGGTGGTCTGCAACGACGCCACCGTGAAGGGTGGCACCTATTACCCGATGACGGTGAAGAAACACCTGCGCGCGCAGGAGATCGCCGCCGAATGCGCGCTGCCCTGCGTCTATCTGGTGGACTCCGGCGGTGCCAACCTTCCCAATCAGGACGAGGTCTTCCCCGACCGCGACCACTTCGGCCGCATCTTCTACAACCAGGCCCGGATGAGCGCGGCGGGCATCCCGCAGATCGCGGTCGTCATGGGCTCCTGCACCGCCGGGGGCGCCTATGTGCCCGCGATGTCGGACGTCACCATCATCGTGCGCGACCAGGGCACCATCTTCCTCGCCGGTCCGCCGCTGGTACGCGCCGCCACCGGCGAGATCGTCACCGCCGAAGACCTTGGCGGCGGCGACGTGCACACCCGGCTCTCTGGCGTGGCCGATTACCTCGCCGAGGATGACGCCCACGCGCTGGCGCTGGCCCGCCGCGCCGTGGCGAACCTGAACCGCGCCAAGCCCGCCGCCGTCCAGTGGCAGCCGCCAGAGCCGCCCGCCTACGACCCCGAGGAGATCCTCGGCGTGGTTCCGCCCGACCTGCGCACCCCCTACGATATCCGCGAGGTGATCGCCCGCATCGTCGACGGCTCGCGGCTTGACGAGTTCAAGGCCCGCTTCGGCGAAACGCTGGTCACCGGCTTCGCCCATCTCGAAGGCTGCCCGGTCGGCCTGATCGCCAACAACGGCGTGCTGTTCTCCGAGGCGGCCGTGAAGGCCGCGCATTTCATCGAACTGTGCTCGCAACGCGGCATCCCGCTGATCTTCCTGCAGAATATCACCGGCTTCATGGTGGGGCGCAAATACGAAAACGAAGGCATCGCCCGCCACGGCGCCAAGATGGTGACCGCCGTCGCCGCCACCAACGTGCCCAAGCTCACCGTGCTGGTCGGCGGCAGCTTCGGCGCGGGCAACTACGGCATGGCCGGGCGCGCCTATTCGCCCCGGTTCCTCTGGACCTGGCCCAACTCCCGCATCTCGGTGATGGGCGGTGAACAGGCGGCGGGCGTGCTGGCCACGGTGAAGCGCGAAGGCATCGAGCGCGCGGGCGGCCAATGGTCGACCGAGGACGAGGCCGACTTCAAACGCCCCACCATCGAGATGTTCGACCGCCAGTCCGACCCGCTCTACGCCTCGGCCCGGCTCTGGGACGATGGCATCATCGACCCCCGCAAGACCCGCGCCGTGCTGGCGCTCAGCCTGTCCGCCGCGCTGAACGCCCCCGTAGAACCGACACGCTTCGGCGTGTTCCGCATGTAGAAACTTTCTCGCCTCCGGCGGGGATATTTCGGCCAAGCTGAAATCAGCTTTCATCTTGGTCCAAGTATCCCGGGGTCCGGGGCAGAGCCCCGGTTCAGCCGGGCCGTGAAGGAGCGACCGATGTTCGCGAAAATCCTGATCGCCAACCGTGGCGAAATCGCCTGCCGGGTCATCGACACCTGCCGCCGCCTTGGCGTGGCGACGGTGGCGGTCTATTCCGACGCCGACCACGACGCCCGCCATGTGGCGCTGGCGGATGAGGCGGTGTGGATCGGCGGCCCGGCGCCGAAGGACAGTTATCTCGACGCGGGCGCAATCATCGCCGCGGCACTCGCCTCGGGGGCCGGGGCGATTCATCCGGGCTACGGCTTCCTGTCGGAAAACCCGGAGTTCGTCGAGGCGGTCACGGCGGCGGGGCTGGTCTTCATCGGCCCTTCGGCCTCGGCGATCCGGGCGATGGGGCTGAAGGATGCCGCCAAGCGGCGGATGGCGGCGGCGGGGGTGCCGGTGGTGCCGGGCTACCACGGCGACAATCAGGACGCCGAGCATCTGGCGGGCGCGGCGGATGCCGTGGGCTATCCGGTGCTGATCAAGGCGGTGGCGGGCGGCGGCGGCAAGGGGATGCGCAAGGTCACCCGGCCCGCGGATTTCGCCGCGGCGCTGGACAGCGCGCGCGGCGAGGCGCGCAACGCCTTTGGCAACGACGCGGTGCTGATCGAGAAGTTCGTGCAATCGCCGCGCCACATCGAGGTGCAGGTGTTCGGTGACGGCACCGATGCCGTCCATCTGTTCGAACGCGATTGCAGCCTGCAACGCCGCCACCAGAAGGTGATCGAGGAGGCCCCGGCTCCCGGCATGACGCCCGAGATGCGCGCCGCGATGGGCGATGCGGCGGTGAAAGCCGCGCGCGCCATCGGCTACAGCGGCGCGGGCACCATCGAGTTCATCGTCGACGGCTCCGACGGGCTGCGCCCCGACCGGTTCTGGTTCATGGAGATGAACACCCGGTTGCAGGTGGAACACCCCGTCACCGAGGCGATCACCGGGGTCGATCTGGTCGAATGGCAGTTGCGCGTTGCCGCGGGTGAACCCTTGCCCTGTCGACAGCAAGACCTGACCATCACCGGCCATGCGTTCGAGGCGCGGCTTTATGCCGAGGATGTGCCCGCGGGCTTCCTGCCCGCCACCGGGCGGCTGGCGCATCTGCGCTTTGGCGCGGGCGCGCGGGTGGAAACCGGGGTGCGGACCGGCGATGCGATCAGCCCCTGGTATGACCCGATGATCGCCAAGGTGATCGTGCACGGCCCGACGCGGGCGGTGGCCTTGTTGCAACTCGCCCGCGCGCTGGCCGAAACCGAGGTGGCCGGAACCGTCACCAACCTCGCCTTTCTCGGCGCGCTGGCCCGGCATGAAGGCTTTGCGCGCGGCGAGGTGGATACCGGGCTGATCGAGCGCGATCTGGCGGCGCTGACGGCGACCGAACCGCCGCGCCTGCGGGTGCGGGCGGTGGCCGCGCTGGCGGCGGCGGGGCTCTGGGCGGGGGCTGCCACCGATACCGGTTTCACGCTCTGGGCGCCGCTGCGACGCTTGATCGAGCTCAGTCACGATGGCGAGGCGGTGTCGGCGATGCTGGTCTGCGAAGGGCCGGACGCCGTGCGGATCGAGGTCGATGGTGCGCTGGTGCTGGCCGAGCGGCGCACCGGCGGGTGGTGGATCGACGGCGCCAAGGGCCCCGCGCGGGTGGTGATGCTGCCGGGGCGGGTGGTGGTGTTCGAGGGCGCCGCGCATGCGTTCGACATCGTCGACCCGCTGGCGCGGGATGCGGCGGCGGGCGCCGGGGCCGATGTCACGCTGTCGCCGATGCCGGGGCTGGTGAAGGCGGTCTTCGTCGCGGCCGGGCAGGCGGTGGCGCGGGGCGACCGGCTGGCGGTGCTGGAGGCGATGAAGATGGAACACACGCTGGTCGCCGCGCGGGACGGCGTGGTGGCCGAGGTGCTGACGGCGCCCGGCGCGCAGGTCGAGGCGGGCGCCGCGCTGGTGCGGCTGGAGGCGGCGCCATGATCCGGCTGCACCATGTGGCGCAGGCGCGCAGCTTTCGCATCCTGTGGCTGCTGGAGGAGATCGGGCTGACCTTCGAGGTGGTGGCGCATTCCTTCTTTGACAGGTCGTTGCGGTCGCCCGATTACCTTGCGCTGTCGCCTGCGGGCCGGGTTCCGGCGCTGGAGGTCGACGGGCGGGTGCTGTTCGAGTCGGGTGCGATCACCGAATGGCTGTGCGAGACGCGCGGCCTGCTGGGCCGTGCGCCCGGTGACCCGGAGCGGGCCGAGTGGCTGGAATGGCTGCATTTCTCGGAAACCGCCGGGCAGCATCTGGCGGTGCTGACGCAACAGCACATCGTGCTGCGCGAGGCCTGGATGCGCAGCGCCACGGTGATGCGGCTGGAGGCGAAGCGGCTGGAGCGGGTGCTGGCGGTGGCCGACCGGGCCGTGCAGGGGCGCGACTGGCTGCTGCCCTCGGGGTTTTCGGCGGTGGATGTGACGATGGGCTATTCGGCACTGGTCGGCGCGCGGTTCGTGCGGCTGGACGCGATGCCCGCGCTGGCCGGGTGGCTCGACCGCCTCGCGGCGCGGCCGGGGTTCCAGCGGGCGCTGGCGCGCGACGGGGCGGCGGAGATTTACACCCAGGCGTTCTACGAGGCGCCCGATGCCTGAGACGGTCGAAATCTTCGAGGTCGGGCCGCGCGACGGCTTGCAGAACGAGGCGCGGCTGATCCCCACCGCCGCGAAGATCGCGCTGATCGACACCCTGTCGCAGGCTGGGTTCCGGCGTATCGAGGTGGCGAGCTTCGTCAGTCCGAAATGGGTGCCGCAGATGGCCGACAGTGCGCAGGTGCTAGCCGGGATCACCCGCAGGCCGGGGCTGCGCTATGCGGCGCTGGTGCCCAACATGCAGGGCTATGCGGCGGCGGTGGCGGCGCGGGCGGACGAGGTGGCGATCTTCGCCTCGGCCTCGGAAGGGTTCTCGCGCGCCAACCTGAACTGCACGATCGCCGAAAGCCTGGCGCGCTTTGCCCCGGTGGCCGAGGCGGCGAAGGCCGACGGGGTGCCGCTGCGCGGCTATGTCTCTTGCGTCACCGATTGCCCGTTCGACGGGCCGGTGCCGCCCGGCTCGGTGGCGCGGGTGGTGGCCAGCCTGCGCGATCTGGGCTGTTACGAGGTCAGCCTGGGCGACACCATCGGCGCGGGCACGCCGCAGACCATCGCGGCGATGCTGCGGGCGGCGCTGGACGAGGTGCCTGCCGACCGGCTGGCCGGGCATTACCACGATACCGGGGGGCGGGCGCTGGCCAATATCGAGGCCTCGCTGGCGCTGGGCCTGCGGGTCTTCGATGCGGCGGTCGGGGGCCTTGGCGGCTGCCCCTACGCGCCGGGTGCGCCGGGCAATGTGGCGACCGAGGCGGTGGCGGCGCGGCTGGCGGCGCTGGGGTTTGCGACCGGACTCGACGGCGACGTGCTGGCGCGGGCGGCGGAACAGGCGCGCGGGCTGCGCGGCTAGGGAACGATTTTTCGACGAAAAATCGGGGTGAGGGGGTGCGGATGGACGAGACGATCAGGATCGCGCTGGACGGGCGCGGGGTGGCGGTGCTGACACTGGCGCGCGCCGACAAGCACAACGCGCTGTCGGCGGCGATGATGGATGACCTTGCCGCGGCGGCGGCGCGGCTGGGCGATGATCCGGCGGTGCGGGTGGTGGTGCTGACCGGGGCGGGGGCGAGCTTCTGCGCCGGTGGCGATCTGGGCTGGATGCAGGCGCAGCGCGATGCCTCGGGCGCCGAGCGGGCGCGCGAGGCGCACCGGCTGGCGGGCATGCTGGGCGCGCTGAACACGCTGCCCAAGCCGCTGATCGGGCGGGTGCAGGGCCAGGCTTTCGGCGGCGGCATCGGTCTGATGGCCGTCTGCGACGTGGCGGTGGGGGTGACGGGCGCGCGCTTCGGGCTGACGGAAACCCGGTTGGGGCTGATCCCGGCGACCATCGGGCCCTACGTCGTGGCGCGCATGGGCGAGGCGATGGCGCGGCGGGTTTTCATGTCGGCCCGGGTGTTTGACGCCGAGGAGGCGGTGACGCTGGGCCTGCTGGCCCGTGCCGTTCCGCCCGAGGCGCTCGACGCGGCGGTGGAGGCGGAGGTGGCGCCCTACCTCGCCTGCGCGCCGGGCGCGGTGGCCGAGGCCAAGCGGGTGCTGCGCCGTCTTGGGCCGGTGATCGACGACGCGGTGATCGCCGCCACCATCGACGCGCTGGTGGCGCGCTGGGACAGCCCCGAGGCGGCCGAAGGCATCGCCGCCTTCTTCGCGCGCCGCAAGCCGGTCTGGGGCGGCTGAGTCGCGCGCGCCCCTGCGCCCTTCGCCGCGGCGCGGCGTTTCCGCTAGCGGAACGGCACACATACGTATGCAAAGCGAGGATCCCCAGTGTCGCAAGGGGGCTTTTGCGCCCGCCTTCGGTTGACCGCGCCGGGGGGGCGGAGTAAACGGTTGCCAGCCAACATCGCCGCGCGCCAGACGCGGAGCCGAAGGAGCCGACCGTGGACCACATGCTGCGAGAGTACCTTCCCATTCTGATCTTCCTGGCGATGGCGACCGCGCTTGGCCTTGTGCTGATCCTCGCCGCCGTGGTGATCGCCGTGCGCAACCCAGACCCCGAGAAAGTGTCCGCCTACGAATGCGGCTTCAACGCCTTCGACGACGCCCGGATGAAGTTCGATGTGCGCTTCTACCTGGTGTCGATCCTGTTCATCATCTTCGACCTTGAGGTGGCCTTCCTGTTTCCCTGGGCGGTGGCCTTCGGCGCGCTGAGCATGGTGGCGTTCTGGTCGATGATGGTGTTCCTCGGGATCCTGACCATCGGCTTTGTCTACGAATGGAAGAAGGGAGCGCTGGAATGGGAGTGAGCACAACCGCCAACACGGCCGGTGCCGACCTTGACGTTGCGGCCCAGGCACTGAATGCCGAGTTGCAGGACAAGGGCTTTCTGTTGACCTCGACCGAGGACATCATCAACTGGGCCCGCACCGGGTCGCTGCACTGGATGACCTTCGGCCTGGCCTGCTGCGCGGTCGAGATGATGCACGTCGCGATGCCGCGCTATGACGCGGAACGCTTCGGCTTTGCCCCGCGCGCCAGCCCGCGCCAGTCCGACGTGATGATCGTCGCGGGCACGCTGACCAACAAGATGGCCCCGGCGCTGCGCAAGGTCTACGACCAGATGCCGGAACCGCGCTACGTGATCTCGATGGGCTCCTGCGCCAATGGCGGCGGCTATTATCACTACAGCTACTCGGTGGTGCGCGGCTGCGACCGGATCGTGCCGGTCGACATCTATGTGCCCGGCTGCCCGCCCACGGCCGAGGCGCTGCTTTACGGCATCCTGCAATTGCAGCGGAAAATCCGCCGCACCGGCACCCTGACCCGCTAAAGGAGGCGCGCATGTCCGAAGCCCTGCAAGAGCTTGGCGCCCAGATTCTGGCGGCGCGCCCGCAGATGGTCAGCGCGGTTCAGGTCGCCCTTGGCGAGCTGACGCTGAGCTGCAACCTCGACACCATTCCCGACCTGCTGGATTACCTCAAGACCGACCGCGCCTGCCGGTTCTCGACGCTGGTGGACATCACCGCCGTCGATCGCCCCGAGCAGGTGAAGCGGTTCGAGGTGGTTTATCACCTGCTGTCGATGTACCAGAACCACCGTATCCGGCTGAAGGTCGCAGTCGGCGACGACGACATGGTGCCCTCGGCGATCCCGGTGCACCCCTCGGCCAACTGGTTCGAGCGCGAGGTGTTCGACATGTTCGGCATCCTCTTTTCCGGCCACCCCGACCTGCGCCGTATCCTGACCGACTACGGCTTTCGCGGCCATCCGCTGCGCAAGGATTTCCCCACCACCGGCTATGTCGAGGTCCGCTATGACGAGGCGCAGAAGCGCGTGGTCTACGAACCGGTGAAGCTGGTGCAGGAATACCGGCAGTTCGATTTCATGAGCCCGTGGGAAGGCGCGGACTACATCCTTCCCGGTGATCAGAAGGCGGGGGCCCCGAGATGATGTGGCATTACGGCATGCCCGGCTTCGGGCTTTTCGGGCTCATCGTGATGGTGGCCCTGCTCGTGGTGCCGTTCTGGCGCCTGATGCCTCGGTTCGGCCTGCCGAACTGGGTGGCGCTGGTGGCGATCATCCCACTTGGCGCGCTGGTCCTGCTGTGGGTCATCGCCTTCAAGGACAAGATCGACGCGGCCGGGGGGGCGAAATGATGGACGGC
>NZ_CBAICG010000036.1:0-34754 GCF_964715405.1 Solirhodobacter sp.
CGCATCGCCTCACTGTCATACAGCGTCTCTTCCGCCATCGGGTCGCTTAAGCAATACCAGTTCTGGAGAAAGTAAACCCGCAGCATCCTCTCCAGCGGCATCGGTGGGCGGCCACCCTTCGGCCCGGCCTTGGGGTAATGCGGCGCGATCAGCGCCATAAGGCGACCCCATGGCACCACCGCATCCATCTCCGCCAGGAACTGCTCACGCCGTGTCTGCTTCTTCTTCATCGCGTCGCGAAGACCGGGAAAGGCGGGCTGTTTCGACATCGGCAGGGCTCCCTGGAGGCTTGCCCAAGTCTACCAGATCACGCCGAAAGCGGGAGGTTTTTCAGACGTTCCTCAGGTTTCTTGCGGGGTGATCTCCTCTGTTGTTCATGCTATGTTCCTTGTAGACGAGCAGCCTCGGGACACCCACATGAACGATGATTCAACACTGGTTTCAGCGGTCTCTCCCGTTGCACCCTGGCTTGGCGGCAAACGGAACCTCGCCAAGAGGATCTGTGCGATCATCGATGCGACGCCGTGCACGACCTATGCCGAGCCGTTCATCGGAATGGGCGGGATTTTCCTGCGCCGCTCGACGCGGCCGCACTGCGAAGTGATCAACGACTATGGCCGCGACGTCTCGAACCTGTTCCGCATCCTGCAGCGGCACTATCCGCAGTTCATTGAGGTCCTGCGGTTTCAGTTGACGACGCGGGCCGAGTTCAACCGCCTGGTCGACACGAATCCCGAGACCCTGACCGACCTGGAGCGCGCGGCGCGTTTCCTCTACCTTCAGCGCACAGCCTTCGGCGGCAAGGTCTCGGGGCGCAATTTCGGCGTGGCGAAGGACCGCCCCGGCCGGTTCAACCTGACCACGCTGGAGCCGATGCTCGAGGATCTGCACACCCGCTTCTCTGGCGTGGTGATCGAGTGCCTGGACTTCGGCAGCTTCATCGACCGCTATGACGGGCCCGGGCACTCTCTTCTACCTCGATCCGCCCTACTGGGGCTGCGAGGGCGATTATGGCAAGTCGATGTTCGCGCGGGAGGATTTCACGCGGATGGCCGAGCAGCTGCGCCGGATCAAGGGGCGGTTCCTGCTGTCGATCAACGATGTGGCGGAGGTGCGCGAGATCTTCGCCGGGTTCGAAATGACCGAGGTCAGCACGGTCTACACGGTTGGCAAGGCGAACGATCGGCGGGACGCCCGAGCGGAGTTGCTGGTGGCAACCGCGCCGTCTGCTTGAGCCGGATTCGGTGCATTTCCGGGGAAATCAGTTCCCAGTTCGGTGCCCGGTTTGGTTGGGGTCAGAATACCCTAAGTCCATATTACTAAAGCGCTATTCCCGTTCTGGGAACTGGATTTCCAACTTGGCGCTCCTGTTCCCAGTTCGGCTCCCCTGAAAACGCCGTCGAGCAGCCTCATCTCGGTCCGTCTCCGCCCTTTTATACCGCCACTTCAATGCCTTAAACGGTATGATCCGGTGCGCTCTCGGATCGTCCTGTTTGTCCCCGCCTTCACCATTTAGGGCCTATTTTCCCTTTTCTGCATGACAACCGCGCCTCTCGGTTCTCAATGCCATCTGCCCTGTTAACTCCCTGCTTGCACGGCCTTTTTCACCTGTTCCCAGATGCCCCCACCTGATCCCGGCTTTGTGCAGGTTCTGGTGTCAACGCACATCGCCACCAGAACCTGCGCAGGGTGCCGGCACGACCATGCCGCAGACATGGTGTCGCGTTCGGCACCGCCGGATGAGGGCGGGCGGCGCCGCATGCGTCGCGTCAGGGGATGTGGTTCGGGACGGCTGACGCCGGGCAGGCAGCCTCCTTCGCGGCGCGGCCCCGCCTCCGGGCGTCAAGGCGCGCGGGCAGGGCCCGGGCGACGGCGGCGAAGAGCATCACGAGGATGCCGGACACGACCCCGGCCAGCACACCCGAGGACAGGCTGCCCGTCGACCACAGCACGAAACCGCCCACCAGGTACCCACACAACGTCCCCAAGAGGACCAGAGCGATGACCATTTGGTCTGTCTCCTGCCTGTATGCTTCGCTTTTCGCGAGAGTGTTGCCGATGATTGTTCGGGGCGAAGGCTTGCACCTTCGCGGCTATCGCGCCCAAGAAGGCACCACTTCGGGTTGCATTGCAACCTGTGGGTGATCACGTTTTCCGTGATCGATCCGCCGTGGCGCGCCAACGTTCCGTCTTGGGCTCCGCCTTGGGCTCCGTCTTGGCCGTCACCTCTGCATGGCGATATGGGTCAGAGACCCGGCATTCCCAACTCGTCGCTGCGGCGGCGTTCCAGTTCCTGGGTGTAGCGCTTCAGGCAGAAGCCCTCGGACACCGAGCCGAGGATGCGCGGCGCGTCGGCCGCGGCGACCACCGGCAGGGTTTCGGCCTGCGCCGCGCCGAACTTCTTCAGGATCGTGCGGATGTCGTCGCCGGGCAGCATGTAGCAGCCGCGGCAGGTCGTCAGGTCGGCGGCAACGAGGTGCGGCACCATCTCGGTGATATCGGGATCATGCGCGGCGGCAACGTCGATCATCCCGGCGTAGTGGCCCGCGTCGGTCACCGCGAAGATCCACTTCTTGCTGCCCAGCGGCACCAGGTCGCGCAGCCGTTCCAGCGGCATCGACACCGGCACCGTGCGCACGTCGGACCGCATCAGCCGCCCGGCGGTCAGGTCGGCGATCCAGCCGATATCGTGGCCCCCCCGCAGCGGCAGCCCGCGCAGGTGGAACCGCCAGGTCGAGAAGCTGTAGCCGAAGGTCAGCCGCACCGTCGTCGCCGCGATCAGCACGCCCATCAGGGTGCCGACAGTGATCGGAAAGTCCCCGGTCGCTTCCAGCACGAGGAAGACGAAGGTGAAGGGCGCCCCGATGATCGCCGCCCCGGTCGCGCCCATGCCGACCAGCATGAACGAGGTCCGCTCGGGCAAGAAGGCCGGGTCGAACAGCCCGATCGCCTGCACGAAGACCGCACCGAGCAGCGCGCCGATGAACAGCGACGAGCTGAACAGCCCGCCCCGGAAGCTGGCGCCCAGCGAAATGGCCGAGCCGGCGACCTTGCCGACCAGCAGCAACAGCAGCGGCAACAGTTCCCAGTGTGTTTCCAGATGCCACTGGATCGCGCCGTGGCCGCTGCCCAGCACCTGCGGCGAGCCGAGGGCGACCGCGCTGAGCGCCAGGCCGCCGATCGCCGGGCGCGCCCAGACCGGAAGCCCGGACGCGCGCAGAATGCGCTCGACCCAGGTGGCGCTGCGCATGGTCAGGATGCCGATGCCCCCGGCGAGCAGCCCCAGCAGGCAGAACAGCGCATAATGGACGTGCGGCACGGCAAAGGTGCCCATGACCTCGAACAGCGGCGCATCGGTGCCGAACGCGCGCACCACCAGCACGGCAGCAAGGCAAGCCGCCGTCACCGGCGCCAACAGGCGCGAACTGTAGCTGCCGTGAATCAGTTCGAAGCCGTAGAACGCCCCGCTCAGCGGCGCGTTGAAGGCCGCCGCGATCGCCGCCGCGGCGCCCGCCGTCACCATCGTGCGCTGATCCTCGCGCCGCAGGTGGAAGTAATCCCCCACCTTGGCGAAGATCCCCGCGCCCATCTGGCTGTAGCCCGCTTCCATGCCGACCGACGCGCCGCAGGCATTGGAGATGACGGTCAGCCCGGTCAGCCGCGCCGAATCGCGCAAGCTGAGTTGCCCGCCGTAAAGCGCGTTCGCCTCGATCGGGTCGATGATCTCGGTTGGCCGGATGCGGTGCGCGACCAGCGTGACGCCGCCCAGGATCAGCCCGCCAATCGCGGGCACAAGCAACAGCCGGTAAAGGTCAACATGCGTCTGCGCGCTCAGATACGAGCCGGGGATCAGATTGAAATCGACCTGGTGCAGAAAGTAGACAAGCTCGCGCAACCCGTAGGTGACCAGCCCGACCACCCCCCCGACCAGCACCGACAGCGCGATCAGGCCCAGTTCGAAGTTGCGGAGCGATCGCCGCAACTCGGTGTAGCGCAACCGCAAAGCCCGCGCCGCGCCGCGCGCCCGGGGAAGGCGGAAAGGCCGATGGATCATCGTCATGTCGGGGCCCGGTCGTCGCCGCGGGAATCGCATTCCGACTTAGGAATACATGCCCTGCATTGGCAACCCTGAAAGGCGCGGGATCACGCGACTGCGACCGGCTTTTGCGTCGTCAGGCGCGGCGTCAGGCGGGGCGTCAGGCGGGGCTCAGCCCTTCGCGCCAGCCTCAAGCGCGGCGATGCGGGTCTTCAGCGCCTCGTTTTCCTCGCGCGCCTTCTGCGCCATCGCCCGCACCGCGTCGAATTCCTCGCGGGTGACAAAGTCGCGATCGGCCAGCCAGCGGTCGATCCAGCCCTTCATCGCGGTCTCGGCCTCGGTCTTGGCACCCTGGGCCACGCCCATCGCGTTGGTCATCAGTTTCGAGATATCGTCGAACATCTTGTTGCGGGTCTGCATCGGCGCCTCCTGCCGGGGTCACGTTCGCCTTATATGGCGCGGCCGCGGCGCGGCACAAGGTTGACTTCGCCGCAGCCGCCAAGGCAGGTATCGACGCGAGGAGACACCATGCACGGCTACATCCCCTTCCCCGACATCTCGCCCGAGGTGTTTTCGGTCACCATCGGCGGCTATGCCATCGCGCTGCGCTGGTATGCGCTGGCCTATATCACCGGCCTGTTGATCGGCTGGCGCATCGCGCTTGGGCTGATCCATGCGCCCCGGCTCTGGCCCGGCGACACCGCGCCGATGAGTGCCAAGCAGATCGAAGACCTGATGACCTGGGTGATCCTCGGCGTCGTGCTGGGGGGCCGTGTCGGCTATGTGCTGTTCTACGACCTCGCCTATTATATCGCGAACCCGCTGCTGATCTTGCAGGTCTGGCACGGTGGCATGTCGTTTCACGGCGGCTTCATCGGTGTCATGCTGGCGCTGGTGATCTACTGCCGGGCACAGGAGATCGCGCTGCTGTCGGCCGCCGATGTGGCGGCCGTGGCAGCGCCGCCCGGCCTGATGCTGGGCCGCATCGCCAACTTCATCAACGCCGAACTGTGGGGCCGACCCAGCCACATGCCCTGGGCGGTGGCCTTTCCCGGCACCGCAGCACAGGATTGCGGCCCCGACTGGCTGACGATCTGCACCCGCCACCCCTCGCAGCTTTACGAGGCGGGGATGGAGGGGCTGATCCTCGGTGCGCTGGTGCTGTGGCTGGCCTGGCGGCGCGGCTGGCTGAAATATCCCGGCCGCCTGACCGGGGTGTTCTTCGCGGGTTACGGGCTGGCGCGTTTTATCGTCGAGTTCTTCCGGCAGGCCGACGCGCAGTTCATCACCGCCACCGATCCGGCCGGCAACGTGATCCGGTTCGGCGCGCTGGGCGGCTTCAGCATGGGGCAGGTGCTGTCGCTGCCGATGATCGCCATCGGGCTGGCAATGGTCTGGTGGACGGTGCGAAGGGCGCGCGTGTGACGGCGCTGGCCGAAACCCTGAAGCGACGCATCGCGGCGACCGGGCCGATCACCGTGGCCGACTACATGGCCGAGTGCCTGCTGCACCCCGAGCACGGCTATTATTCCACCCGCGATCCGTTCGGGGTGCAGGGCGATTTCACCACCGCGCCCGAGATCAGCCAGATGTTTGGCGAACTGGCGGGGCTGTGCCTCGCCGGGGCCTGGCTCGATCAGGGCCGCCCGCCGCGGGTGACGTTGGCCGAACCGGGCCCCGGCCGGGGCACCCTGATGGCCGATCTGCTGCGCGCCACGCGCGGCGTGCCCGGCTTTCACGACGCGATCCGCATCCACCTGATCGAGGCTTCGCCGGTGCTGAGCGCCCGCCAGCGCGAGACGCTGGCCCGCTTCGACGTGACCTGGTGCGACACGGTGCAGGATCTGCCCGAGGCGCCGCTTTACCTGATCGCCAACGAGTTCTTCGACGCCCTGCCGATTCGCCAGTTCCAGCGCGATCCGCAGGGCTGGCGCGAGCGGGTCATCGGCCTTGCCGACGGCGCGCTGACCTTCGGCCTTGCCGCCGCGACCAGCTACGGCGCGCTGGCGCACCGGCTGGCCGATACCCGCGCGGGTGACATCGTCGAGATCTGCCCCGCCGCCGCGCCGATCATCGCGGCGATCGCCGACCGCATCGCCCGCCACGGCGGCGCGGCGGTGATCGTCGATTACGGCGGCTGGCATTCGCTGGGCGACACGCTTCAGGCGCTCAGCCGCCACGGCTATGCCGACCCGCTGGCCGCGCCCGGTCAGGCCGACCTGACCGCCCATGTCGATTTCGAGGCGCTCGCCCGCGCGGCGCCGACGCTGGCCCACACCGCCCTGATCCCGCAGGGCGTCTGGCTCGAACACCTCGGCATCACCGACCGCGCCCGCGCGCTGGCCCGCCCGCTGACCGGCACGGCGCTGGAGGCGCATGTCGCCGCACATCGCCGCTTGACCCACCCCGAGGAAATGGGAACGGTGTTCAAGACGCTCGCCTTGCACCCCAAAGACACGCCCCCCCCGCCCGGATTCGCCCGATGACGCTGGAAATCCTGACCTCGGACAGCCTCGCCCCGATCCGCCACGGGTTCTTCACCCGCAAGGGCGGGGCCTCGTCGGGCGTGTTCCAGGGCCTGAACTGCGGCACCGGATCGACGGATCAGTCCGCCGTCGTGGCGATCAACCGCGAACGCGCGGCGGCGGCGATGGGGCTGGGCGTCGCGCATCTGGTGACGGTCAATCAGGTCCATTCCGCCGATGTGGTGACGCTCGACTCGGTCCCGGCCGAACGGGCGCGCGCCGACGCGATGGTCACGCGCACGCCCGGCCTTGGCCTTGCCATCCTGACCGCCGATTGCCAGCCGGTGCTGTTCGCCGACCGTCAGGCCCGCGTCATCGGCGCGGCCCACGCGGGCTGGCGCGGCACGCTGTCGGGGGTGCTGGAGGCGACGCTGGACGCGATGGAGGCGATCGGCGCCCGTCGACAGGATACCGTGGCGGTGATCGGCCCGACCATCAGCCAGGCCGCCTATGAGGTCGGCCCCGAGTTCCTCGATACCTTCCTCGCCGACGACCCCGAAAACGGGCGGTTCTTCGCGGGCGGCAAGGGCGACCGGGTGATGTTCGACCTGCCCGCCTTCGGGCTGCACCGGCTGCGCGCGGCGGGCATCGGCCACGCGGAATGGACGGGCCACTGCACCTTTCGCCAGCCCGAACGGTTCTACTCGTTCCGCCGCACCACCCGCGCCGGCGAGGCCGATTACGGCCGCCTGATCTCGATCATCCGGCTTTAACCACGACGCCCCGCGCGCCTCATTTTCGCCGCGACATCACCCTGAAAAACCTCTGCCGCGCCTTTGGGCTGCCCGATTGTGGGGTGACCCTGACGTCATCAGAAGGCCCGCGCCGGGCCGGACGCAAAGCAGAGGGAGCCGAAAGATGAAGAAGGATCGCCGCTGGTTGAAATCCGCAATCGCCGCAAGCGCCGAGCCCGCAGCCGCGATGCCGTGGCAGCGCGGCGAGCGCCGGATGCCCGAGGCCCTGAAGGCCGCGCCGAAGGCCCGCAAGGCGGCCGCGGCGGCCCGTTGAGCCCCGTCCGCCCCATCGCTGACGATCGCCGTGCGGCCGCAGAACGCGGTTGCCCGGCCCCGTGGACCCGGCCGAAACGGGGCGCGGACCTGCCGATTCGTGTCTCCGCGCGGGCCTGCACGGTCAGGTTGCGCGCGCGGCGCGGCCACGGAAACAGTGATGCGCACAGCGCAATCATTGCCCGGCAGGCCACCACCAATCCGCTGCCGGAATTGACTCGTTTCTCGTCCTGTGCCGTGCTGGAACGGCAAGAGTGTCCCTCTGCACCTTCGGTGGGGGCCGGAGCAGATGTGACCAGACCCGAAAGGCTGATCGCATGACCAAGTTCCCCCGTGGCGGGCTGCCGATGGTGCAGCGTACCGCCGAGCCCCGATCCTCGGACGCGGCGGCCGAGGCCCGCCCGCGCGCCAAGGCGATGCTGCGGCGCTATGAGGCCGTCTGTCTCGACGAGGGCGGGCAACTGATCGAGATCAACCGCCTTGCCCCGGCGATTCCGTTCTTCGAATCCGCCTTCAGCGCGATGGCCCGCAGCACGCTGCTGGCGACGCCCGGCGGGCCCGTCGCCGTCGAAGACCTGCTGCCCGGCGATCACGTCGATACCGCCGAGGACGGCCCGCTACCGCTGCTCTGGAAGGGCAGCCTGACGCTTTATCCGCAGCGCCGCGACCTGTCCGGCCGCCCCGACCGGCTGCTGCGCATGACCGCCGATGCGCTGGGCTATGGCCGCCCGATGCAGGATCTGCTGCTTGGTCCCGACGCCCGCATCTGGTCGCCGCGCGCCGCCGATTTCCTGCGCGCCGACGATCTTGTCGATGGCGAAGCGGTGATCGAACTGACCCCGATCGCGCCCGTCACCGCCTACAACATATGTCTGTCGGGCTGTCATACCCTGCTGGCGAACGGCGTGGCACTGCGCAGCTATGCGCCCGATCCGGTGCAGGCGTCGGCCCTGTCGGCCGACCAGCTGGCGCTGTTCATGACGATGTTGCCGAACAGCACCCTGCTGGAAGAAATCGGCCCGCCGCGCCGGGCGCGCGACCCTGCCGGGCCGAAAGACGGCATCGCCGCCGCCTGACGGCAGCGGTCAGGCGTTCCGGTTGACCCGTTCTTCCAGCACGTCGAACGGCACACCCGGCTGATCCTTGGCGCAGCGGATCACCAGGCTCGTCTTGACCGAGGCGACGTTGTCGGCCGAGGTCAGACCCTCGGTGAGGAAGTTCTGGAAGGTCGACAGGTCGGGCGCCACGCATTTCAGGATGAAGTCGATCTCGCCGTTCAGCATGTGACACTCGCGCACCAGCGGCCATTCGCGGCAGCGCCGTTCAAAGGCCGACAGGTCGGCCTCGGCCTGCGAATGCAGCCGCACCATGGCGAACACCTGCACCTCGAACCCCAGTTCGCGCGGGTTGATGTCGGCGTGGTAGCCGCGGATGTAGCCCGCCTCCTCCAGCGTGCGCACGCGGCGCAGGCAGGGCGGCGCCGAGATCCCGACGCGCTTGGCCAGTTCGACATTGGTCATCCGCCCGTCGGCCTGCAATTCCGCCAGAATCTTGCGGTCGATCGGATCGAGTTTGGAACCCGCCATGTCATCCCCTCTTGTTCAAACGGAACTTATGCAATCGGGCGGCCCTGCGCAATATTGTTTCAAGACCGCGCAACATCTTGACGCGGCAAGCCGCCACCGTCCAAGCCGCCGCGTAGCGCGCCGCAGGGGGTTCCCGTCGTCCCGCGCCCGCCCTATATCGGGACGGACAGCGGAATGCGAGGGCGGATCATGGGCGACACACGGCACACGCGGCTACTGATCATCGGCTCGGGGCCGGCCGGGTATACCGCCGCCGTCTACGCCTCGCGCGCCATGCTGAACCCGCTGCTGGTGCAGGGCATCCAGCCAGGCGGCCAGTTGACCATCACCACCGAAGTCGAGAACTGGCCCGGCGATACCGAAGTGCAGGGCCCCGACCTGATGGTGCGGATGGAGGCCCACGCCAAGGCGATGGGCACCGAAATCATCGGCGACATCATCCTGTCGCTCGACCTGTCGCGCCGCCCCTTCACCGCCCGGGGCGACAGTGGCACCACCTACACCGCCGATGCCGTGGTGCTGGCCACCGGGGCGCAGGCGAAATGGCTCGGCATCCCGTCCGAGGAGAAATTCAAGGGCTTCGGCGTCTCGGCCTGCGCCACCTGTGATGGCTTCTTCTACCGCGGCCGCGAGGTCGTGGTGGTTGGCGGCGGCAACACGGCGGTGGAAGAGGCGCTGTTCCTGACCAACTTCGCCACCAAGGTGACGCTGGTCCACCGCCGCGACAGCCTGCGCTGCGAGAAGATCCTCGAACATCGCGCGCGCGCCAACCCCACGATCGCCTTTGTCTGGAACAAGACGATCGCGGAAATCCTGGGCACCGAGGCCCCCGCAGGCGTCACCGGCGTGCGCGTGAAGGACACGCAGACCGGCGCGGAAAGCGTGATCCCCTGCGACGGCTTCTTTGTCGCCATCGGTCACGCCCCGGCGTCCGAGTTGGTGAACGGTCAGTTGGACCTGCACCACGGCGGTTATGTGAAGGTCGAACCCGGCTCCACCCGCACCTCAATCCCCGGCGTCTTCGCGGCGGGCGACCTGACCGACCATGTCTATCGTCAGGCGGTCACGAGTGCCGGCATGGGCTGCATGGCTGCCCTCGACGCCGAACATTGGTTGCAGGAACAATCGGACAAGGACGCCCGGCAGGCGGCGGAATAACGTCCGCCGCCCGCGCAAGACTGTGGCATTTCTTCCGTTTTTGCCGGATTTGCTGCGCTGCGGCTTGAGTTTCGCCACATTTGCGCGCTAAAGCCGCGCGCGACAGGCGGGGCCACCCGCTGCCGCCATGACCGCGAAACCGATAGAAAGCCGAGATTGCCCATGCCCATTTCGAACCTCGCCCCGATCCCAGAACTCTACGTCTCCTCCGACTCGGCGCAGAAGCTGAAGGCCGAGGCGGGCAACCTGCCATCGTGGGATCTGACCGCGCGCCAGGTTTGCGATCTGGAACTCCTGATGAACGGCGGATTTCACCCGCTCAAGGGCTTCCTGACCGAGGAAGACTATGACGGCGTGGTCGAAAACATGCGCCTGGCCGATGACGGCCTCTGGCCGATGCCGATCACCCTCGACGTCTCCGACAAGTTCGCCGAGGGCGTCGAACCGGGGCAGGACATCGCGCTGCGCGACGCCGAAGGCGTGATCCTCGCCATCCTCTCGGTCACCGACAAATGGCTGCCCAACAAGGACCGCGAGGCCGAAAAGGTCTACGGTGCCAATGACCTCGCCCACCCGGCGGTGAACTACCTGCACCACACGGCGGGCAAGGTCTACCTCGGCGGCCCGATCACCGGCATCCAGCAGCCGGTACACTACGACTTCCGCGCCCGCCGCGACACCCCGAACGAGTTGCGCGCCTACTTCCGCAAGCTTGGCTGGCGCCGCATCGTGGCGTTCCAGACCCGCAACCCGTTGCACCGCGCGCACCAGGAACTGACCTTCCGCGCCGCGAAAGAGGCGCAGGCCAACCTGCTGATCCACCCGGTCGTCGGCATGACCAAACCGGGCGATGTCGACCACTTCACCCGCGTGCGCTGCTACGAGGCGGTGCTGGACAAATACCCGGCCTCGACCACCCACCTCAGCCTGCTGAACCTCGCCATGCGGATGGCCGGCCCGCGCGAGGCGGTGTGGCACGCGATGATCCGCCGCAACCACGGCCTGACCCACTTCATCATCGGCCGCGACCATGCCGGCCCCGGCAAGAACAGCCAGGGCCAGGATTTCTATGGCCCCTATGACGCGCAGGAACTGGTGCGCCAGCATCAGGCCGAAATCGGCATCGAGATGGTCGACTTCAAGCAGATGGTCTACGTCCAGGAACGCGCGCAGTACTTCCCGATCGACGAGGTGCCCGAAGGCACGACGGTGCTCGACATCTCGGGCACCGAACTGCGCCGCCGCCTGCGCGAAGGGCTGGAGATCCCGGACTGGTTCTCGTTCCCCGAAGTCGTCACCCAGCTTCGCCGCACCTCGCCCGCGCGCAACAAGCAGGGCTTCACGGTGTTCTTCACCGGCTTTTCGGGCTCGGGGAAATCCACCATCGCCAACGCGCTGATGGTCAAGCTGATGGAAATGGGCGGCCGCCCGGTGACGCTGCTCGATGGCGACGTGGTGCGCAAGCATCTGTCGTCAGAGCTTGGCTTCTCGAAAGAGCACCGCGACATCAACATCCGCCGCATCGGCTATGTCGCCTCCGAGATCACCAAGAACGGCGGCATCGCGCTCTGCGCCCCGATCGCGCCCTACACCTCGACCCGCCGCGCAGTGCGCGAGATGGTCGAGGCTTTCGGCGCCTTCATCGAAGTGCACGTCGCCACCTCGATCGAGGAATGCGAGCGCCGCGACCGCAAGGGGCTCTACAAGCTCGCCCGTGAAGGCAAGATCAAGGAATTCACCGGGATTTCAGACCCCTACGAAGCACCGACCGCGCCCGAACTGCTGCTCGACACCGAGAGCCTCGACGTCGATACCTGCGCGCATCAGGTCTTGCTGAAGCTCGAACAGATGGGCCTGATCTCGGCCTGAGGGGCGCGCCCCGGCGCCCTCATCTTCCGTTCCCAAATATCCTCGGGGGGTCCGGGGGGCACACAGCCCCCCGGCACGGGCCGCCGCGCGCGACGCCGTCAGTGGGCGTTCACCGGCGCCATGTCGTTCTGGCGCGCCAGCGCGAAGGCCAGCGCGCGGTCGCGCACCAGCGCCAGCCGCTCGCCATCGGCGCCATGCACGGCGTAAAGCGTGTCGAGCCCCGGCAGTTGCGCGCGCACCTCATCGGGCAGCGAGGTCACCGCGACCGGCAGCACATAGACAATGCGTTGCCCCGCCTCGGGGCCAAAATCGAATTTCGCGTCCATCGAACCCTCCTCAGGCTTTCGAGATTTTGATCGTCTGCACGACCGGCTCGGGGATCGAGCGGTGCAGATCGACATGAAGCAGACCGTTTTCCAGCATCGCCCCGGCCACTTCGACACCTTCGGCCAGCACGAAACTGCGCTGGAACGCGCGACCGGCGATGCCGCGATGCAGGTAGATGCGGCCCTCGCCGTCATCCTCCTGCCGACCGCGGATCACCAGTTGGCGGTCTTCCACGGTGATCGACAACTCGGCCTCGCGGAACCCCGCCACCGCCAGCGTGATGCGGTAAGCGTTGTCCGACGATTGCTCGATGTTGAACGGCGGGTAGCCTTCGGTCGCCGTTTTGGCGGTGCGCTCGACCAGCCGGTCAAGCTGTTCGAACCCGAGAAGGAACGGATGCGATCCGAACGTCAATTTGCTCATCTGGCCCTGTCCTTGCAGCAAGCGACAATGCTTTGAGGCCCCGATCCGGCGGCCCCATCGCAGATATGGGCGGCGATTGCGGGCAATGCAAGGGTCCGGCAGCGCATCAGTTTTCTTCCCGCAACCCCCGAAAATCGCTATATTTCCGGGGCTGACACCCAGCGACTCACCCGCTCAGGGCAGACATGAACGCGCCGATGGAACTCAACAGCGAAGAGATGCTGCGCATCAAGCTCGAGGTGCTCCGCCGCGAGCATCGCGATCTCGACGACGCCATCCATGTGCTGGAAACCTCGGGTCGGGGCGATCAGTTGGCGCTGCGGCGGCTGAAAAAGCAGAAGCTGGCGCTGAAAGACCAGATTTCGCGGCTGTCGGACCTTCTGACCCCTGACATCATCGCCTGAGCCGCATTGCACGCCCCCCATGCTTGGCTATAGTGCGCGCTTTCGGAAGCAGGGGGCGGAGATGGCAGAGGTCGGCATTATCATGGGCAGCCAGTCCGACTGGCCGACGCTGCGCGAGGCGGCAAGCGTTCTCGATGAACTGGGCGTGCCCTACGAGGCGAAGATCGTCTCGGCGCACCGCACCCCCGACCGGCTCTGGACTTATGGCTCGACGGCGGTGGAACGCGGGCTGAAGGTCATCATCGCGGGCGCCGGCGGGGCCGCGCATCTGCCGGGCATGATGGCGTCGAAGACGCGGGTGCCGGTGATCGGCGTGCCGGTGCAGACCAAGGCGCTGGCGGGTGTGGACAGCCTTTACTCCATCGTCCAGATGCCGCGCGGCTACCCGGTTGCCACGATGGCGATCGGTGCGGCGGGGGCCGCCAATGCCGGATTGCTGGCGGCGGGCATCCTGGCGCTGACCGACCCGGCACTGGCCGAACGGCTGGACGCCTGGCGCGCCGCCCTGTCGGCCTCGATCCCCGAGGAACCCACGAATGACTGAGCCGCTGCCGCCCGGCGCCACCATCGGCATCCTTGGCGGTGGGCAACTGGGCCGGATGCTCTCGGCTGCCGCCGCGCGCCTGGGCTTGCGCTGCCACATCTACGAGCCGGGCGCGAACCCGCCCGCCGCCGACGTGGCGCACCGTGTCACCACCGCGCCCTATGAGGATGCGCAGGCTTTGGCCGCCTTCGCCGCCTCGGTCGATGTGGTGACCTATGAATTCGAGAACGTCCCCACCGCCGCGCTGGACCAGATCGAGGCGTTGCGGCCGATCCGCCCCAACCGCCGCGCGCTGGCGATCAGTCAGGACCGGATCGCCGAAAAGCAGTTCCTCACCGGCCTCGGGTTGCAGACCGCACCCTATCACGCGGTGAATTCCGTCGCCGATCTGGCGGCCGCACTGGCCACCATCTGCACCCCGTCGATCCTGAAAACCACCCGGCTTGGCTATGACGGCAAGGGGCAGGCGCGCCTGTCCTCGCCCCCCGATGCGCCCGGCGCGCTGGCCGCGATGATGGGCGCGCCCGCGGTGCTGGAAGGCTTCGTGAATTTCGAGCGCGAGGTCAGCGTGATTGCGGCCCGTGGCCTGACCGGCGAGGTTGCCGCCTACGACCCCGGCGAGAACGTGCACCGTTCGGGCATCCTGCACACCACCACCGTGCCCGCCCGCCTCAGCCCGGCGCAGCGCAGCGATGCGGTGCTGATCGCCGCCCGCATCCTGAACGCGCTCGATTACGTCGGCGTGCTGGGGGTGGAACTGTTCGTGACGCCGGACGGCCTCTTGGTGAACGAGATCGCGCCGCGCGTGCACAACTCGGGCCATTGGACCCAGAACGGCTGCGCGGTCGACCAGTTCGAGCAGCACATTCGTGCCATCGCGGGCTGGCCGCTGGGCGATGGCAAGCGGCACAGCGACGTGGTGATGACCAACCTGATCGGCGAGGATATGGCCGAGGTGCCGCGATTGGCCCGCGAAAGCCAGACCGCATTGCACCTTTACGGCAAGGCCGAAGCGAAGCCGGGCCGCAAGATGGGCCACGTCAACCGCATCACCGGCCCGGCAAGGTAAGCGTCAGGCGCTGACGCCACCCAAGGCGCGCGCCAGCGCCGCGCGAATCTCCGGGATCGACCCCATCGCATCGACCCGGTCCAGCACCCCGTGCGCCGCATAATAGGCGATCAGCGGCGCGGTCTGGGCGTGATAGGCCTCCAGTCGCGCCTTCACCGTTTCGGCCTTGTCGTCGGCCCGGTGCTTGAACTGGGTGCCGCCGCACGTGTCGCAGACCCCGGCCACGGCGGGCAGCTTGAACGTCTCGTGATAGCCCTCGCCGCAGGTGGCGCAGGTGTAGCGCCCGGCGATGCGGTCCACCATCGCGGCGTCGTCCACCTCCAGCGACACCACCGCCGTCACCCGCTGCCCGGTTTCGGCCAGCAGCGTGTCCAGCGCCTCGGCCTGCCCCCGCGTGCGCGGAAAGCCGTCGAGCACGACGCCCCTGGCCACATCCGGCTCGGCCATGCGGTCCTTCAGGATCTCCAGCACGATGTCGTCCGACACCAGCCCCCCCGCCTCCATCACCGCCTTGGCGGCGAGGCCCGCGTGCGTCCCCTTGGCGACCGCCGCGCGCAGCAGGTCGCCGGTGGACAACTGGACGAGGCCGAAGTCCTGCTCCAGCATCCGGGCCTGGGTGCCCTTCCCGGCGCCCGGAGGGCCGAGAAGGATGACGACGGCGGGGGTGGCTGTTGCGCGCATCGGTTCAGGCCCGGTTCATGCGGTTGGCGATCAGCTCGTCCACCACCGAGGGGTCGGCCAGTGTCGAGGTGTCGCCCAGCGCGCCAAAGTCGTTCTCGGCGATCTTGCGCAGGATGCGGCGCATGATCTTGCCCGAGCGCGTCTTCGGCAGCCCCGGCGCCCATTGGATCAGGTCGGGCGAAGCGATCGGCCCGATCTCGGTGCGCACCCACTTCACCAGTTCCTTGCGCAGATCGTCCGAGGGCACCTCGCCATTCATCAGCGTGACATAGGCATAGATGCCCTGCCCCTTGATCGGGTGCGGATAGCCCACCACGGCGGCCTCGGCCACCCTGGCATGCGCGACCAGCGCCGATTCCACTTCCGCCGTGCCCATCCGGTGGCCCGAGACGTTGATCACGTCGTCGACCCGGCCGGTGATCCAGTAATAGCCATCCTCATCCCGCCGACAACCGTCGCCGGTGAAGTAATAGCCTTTGTACTGCTCGAAATAGGCCTGCTGGAACCGCTCGTGGTCGCCCCAGAGCGTGCGCATCTGCCCCGGCCAGCTATCGGCGATGCAAAGCACGCCCTCGGCCTCGGTCCCCCCCTGCACCGCGCCGGTGGCGGCGTCCAGCACGACCGGCGTCACGCCGAAGAACGGCAGCGTCGCCGCGCCCGGCTTGGTGCCGATGGCGCCCGGCAGCGGCGTGATCATGTGGCCGCCGGTTTCGGTCTGCCAGAAGGTGTCGACGATCGGGCATTGGCCCTTGCCGATATGGTCGTTGTACCAGTGCCATGCCTCGGGGTTGATCGGCTCGCCGACCGAACCCAGCAGCTTCAGCGACGAAAGATCGTGTTTCGCCGGCCACTCCGTCCCCAGCCCCATCAGGCTGCGGATCGCCGTCGGCGCGGTGTAGAACTGGGTCACCTTGTGCTTGGCGACCACTTCCCAGAACCGGCCCGCGTCGGGATAGGTCGGCACGCCCTCGAACATCACCGTGGTGGCGCCGTTCGCCAGCGGGCCATACAGGATGTAGCTGTGCCCGGTGACCCAGCCCACGTCCGCCGTGCACCAGAACACGTCGCCGTCGTGGTAGTCGAAGGTGTACTCGAACGTCATCGACGCATAGACGAGGTAGCCGCCCGAGGTGTGCACCACCCCCTTCGGCTTGCCGGTGGAGCCCGAGGTGTAGAGGATGAACAGCGGGTCTTCCGCGCCCATCGGCCGCACCGGGCAATCGGGTGCTGCAAGGTCCATCAGCGCCTTCACATCGACGTCCCGGCCCTGAATCCAGGTCGTCTGGTCGCCGGTATGCTTGACCACCAGGCAGCGCACCTTGTCGGAACAGTGCAGCAAGGCCGCATCGGTATTGTGCTTCAGCGCGGTGCGCTTGCCGCCGCGCGGCGCGGTGTCGGAGGTGATCACCAGCTTGGCGCCGCAGTCGTTGATGCGGTTGGCCAGCGCGTCGGGCGAGAAGCCCGCGAACACGACCGAATGCACCGCGCCGATGCGCGCGCAGGCCAGCATCGCGTAGGCCGCTTCCGGGATCATCGGCAGGTAGATGATCACCCGGTCGCCGCGCATCACGCCCTGGCTGAGCAGGACGTTCGCCATCCGGCACACCTTCTCGTGCAGTTCGCGGTAGGTGATGTGCAGCGCGGGGGTCTTGGGGTCATCCGGCTCGAAGATGATCGCGGTCTGGTCGCCGCGCGTGGCGAGGTGCCGGTCGATGCAGTTCGCGGCGACGTTCAGCACGCCGTCCTCGTACCACTTGATGCTGACGTTGCCATAGTCGAACGTCGTGTTCTTGACCTTGGTGTAGGGCTTGATCCAGTCGAGGCGCTTGCCATGCTCGCCCCAGAACGCATCCGGGTCATCGCTCGAAGCGGAATACATCTTGGCATAGCCTTCGGCGTTCACATGCGCCTTGGCGATGAAGTCCCCCGGCGCCGCGTGCGGCACAACTTTCGGGTGATCGGTCATGGATGTTCCTCCTCTGGCTTGTCTGCCATCCCTCGAACGGCATACCCCGCCTCCCGTCGAACGGGAAGCGGGCTACTCCTCCGCCGCGCAGTTTAGCCGATGGTCAATTGCAACGTAAACCCTTTTAATTCATGGATTTTTCTGTGAATACCTTCACAGCATACCGCAGCATTCAG
Organism: Solirhodobacter sp.; assembly: GCF_964715405.1. NCBI lineage: Bacteria > Pseudomonadati > Pseudomonadota > Alphaproteobacteria > Rhodobacterales > Paracoccaceae > Solirhodobacter > Solirhodobacter sp. The sequence continues at coordinate 17,772 of NZ_CBAICG010000036.1, forward strand.
TAAAGCACTCGGAAGCGGGCCGGGTTTTGACAGGGGAAATCAAATTCTTGCCGGTTCAGAGCATGCAGAAAACCTGGGCCGGGCGCGGAAATCCCCGCATCGCCGCGTGGTGGCGTGTCGAGATGACGCTAGGGAAAGCAGGCCGCGCGACCGATCCTGACGCGGGCAGCCACCTGCGCGCACGAATCGTGCGCGGATGATTCGCCCGTTGCCGGGGCCATCGCGCCGCCCTAGCTTCTTGCCAAGGAAGGTGCCCGATGCCCGAACCCGTGAACCCGATCCGCCCGACCGACGATGACGCCCGCGCGCTGGCCCGCGCCCTGCTGTCGGGCGCGCGCCATGCCGCGCTGGCCGTGCTGCACCCCGACACCGGCGCCCCCTTCGTCAGCCGCATCGCGCTGGGGCAGGCCCCCGGCGGTGCGCCGGTGACGCTGATCTCCACCCTCGCGCTGCATACCCGCGCGCTGCAAGCCGATCCGCGCGCGGCGATCCTGGTGGGCGAACCGGGGTCGAAGGGCGACCCGCTGACCCATCCGCGCCTGACCGTGCAGGCCCGCGCGCGCTTCATCGACCGCGCCGATCCGGCCCATGCGGTGATCCGCGACACCTACCTCGCCGACCACCCGAAATCGAAGCTTTACGCCGATTTCGCCGATTTCGGGTTTGTCGTGTTCGAGGTGGAAGGCGCCGCCCTCAACGGCGGCTTCGGCAAGGCCTATATGCTCACACCGGAAGACCTCAGACCGCGCTGAACCCGCCATCCACGAAAAGCTGCGCGCCGTTGACGAACTCGCTGTCGTCCGACGCAAGGTAAAGCGCCGCCCGCGCGATATCCTCGGGCTTGCCCATGCGGCCCTGTGCCGCGCTGATCGCCGCCTCGGACGCATCGACCCCCAGCGCCGTCAGTTCCTTCACCTCGCGCTGCCCGTGCGGCGTGTCGATGAAGCCGGGGCAGACCGCGTTGCAGCGGATGCCACGGTCGCGGAACTCCACCGCGATGGCGCGGGCGAACATGTGGCAGGCGCCCTTGGTGGCGTCATAAAGCACCTCCATCGGCGTCGCGTAGACCGCCGAGATCGACGAGGTGCAGACGATCGCCCCGCCGCCCGCCGCGATCATCTGCGGCAGCACCGCCCGCGTCATCAGATACATCGACTTCACGTTGACGTCGAAGAGGAAATCCCAGTCGGCCTCCTCGGTCTCCAGGAACGGCTTGATGACGATGGTGCCCGCGTGGTTGAACAGCACCGTCACGGGCCCCAATGCCGCCGTCACCGCCGCCACCGCCGCCTCAACCTGCGCCTTCACCGCCACGTCGCAGGCCACGAACACCGCCCGGTGCCCTGCCGCGACCAGTTCCGCCGCCAGCGCCGCGCCCCGCACGGCATCGCGATCGACGATGCCCACCGCCGCGCCTTCGGCCGCGAACAGCCGCACCGCCGCCGCGCCACAGCCCCCGGCGCCGCCCGACACCAGCGCCACCTTGCCCTTCAACCGATCGGCCATCGCCGCCTCCACCGCTGTTTCGGGGCCGACCCTAAAGCGAATTGCGATCAACCGCCAAGCGAAAGGGCGCAGCCCGAAAGCCGCGCCCCCCTCTGGCACCCGCGAACCGCCCTCAGTTCGGGTTGTCGACCCGCGTCGTCACCATCATCTTGCCCTGCGTCGGCACCGGCCAGGTCAACGTCACCTGCTGGTGCGTCGTGCCCTGCAAGGTCAGCACGTAAGGCATGTCATACCGCTTCGCCCCGGCCCCATCGACAATCGCGCCCTCGGCGATCAGCGCGGTCACATAGCGCGCCCAGCCCCCGAACGGCAGGTAGGCCGAAGGGTCGAGCGTCCAGGTCGCCGCCGCCGTGTTCTGCGCGAATTCAAGCGACACCGGGTTCACCGTCGACTGGTTCACCGCGTTATAGGCGTTGTTTTCCCACACGCAGTTGCGCGTGCGTGAAAAATCGAGCCCGGCCACGGTTGTGTCAACCATCTCGACCCGGTCGATATTGCCGTTCAGCGGACGGAACACGTTGTTCGAAACCGTCAGCCCCTGGATGTAGTGCCCCGCCCCCTTCGGCGCGATCACGAACCACCGGAAGCCCGGTCCGACATTCGTCGCGGTGAAGATGTTGCCGGTGACCGTCAGCCCGCCGAAAGAGAATTCGTTGCTGTAGTCGGGCGTCGGGTCATGCTCGTTCGACCACTCGATGAAGCAGTTGTCGATGTAGTTGCCAGTGATCGTCGTCTTGGTGTTGAGCGCCGCCAGCACCAGGCCGGCCTGCCGGACGCCCAGCGTCTGATCGTCGCCCTGAAAGAAGTGGTTGCCGACCAGCGTATGGCCGGTGCCGTCCATCACCGCGAAGTGCCGGAACCGCACGATCCGGCTGTTGCGGATCTTCACGTCATTGGCGTTCACGTTCAGCGCGATCGACACGCGGTCCTGCGCCCGGGCCGCCTGTTCGTTCGACAGGAACTGGCATTCGTCCACCAGCATGCCCTGACAGCCGGTGCCGATCGAGGTGATGCCGCGGTCCTTCGGCGCATTGAAGACGCAGCCCGAAAGCCGGAAGACCGTGCCCACCGGCGGCAACATCAGCGCCGAGCCGATGCCGCCGCAGTAGAACTCCAGATCGGTGATCTCGAACTTGTCGAGCCGCGCGAACCCGCTGAAGTCGAGCGCATGGCGGAATCGGGTGAAGCTGTAGGTCTGCGTCCCGGCCGCGGCCCACAACGGCTGGCTCAGCGTCAGCGTGCCCGCGCCGACATTGGTCGCTGTCACATAGACCTCGCGCCCGACGCCGGTGCCGGTGACGAGCGAGCCGACGGCGATCTGTGCGACGTTGGCGATCCCGGTCAGGGTCTGGGGCTGCGCGGCCGCATAGCTGGCCTGCGCCGTCACCGTGGTGGAATTCCACGATGTTCCTGCCACCAGGTTCAACTGCCCGTTGGTCAGCACGCGCCGGATCGCGAACGTGGTGACACCGGTCACCGCCGCGACGTCGATCGGCTCGGTCAGTTGCACCTGCCGCCCGCCAAGGTCGAGCACGGAATGGTCGGTGAAAGCGAACAACGCCTGCAGCATGCGCCGGAAGCCCTCGATCTCGCTGCCGAAGGCCGCCTCGTAGGTGTCAAGATCATAGCTGCGCGTCAGCGCCAGCCGCACCGTCGCGGGCATCATCACCGTGCCCTGGAACCGGACCGGAGCCTCGAACGTGACGTTGGAGGCCAGGTAATAGTTGCCCGCGGAGACCAGCACCCCGCCGCCATTCGCCGCCGCGTCCGCCGCTGCAAAGGCCGCGCTGTCGTCGGTGATGCCGTCGCCCCTGGCGCCGTAGTCGCGCACATCGACCCAGTCCATCAGCTTGCGCGCGAAGATATCGGTGACGTCCTCGATCACGATGTCGTCGATCCGCACCACGCCGCCGTTCGGCCCGGTCAGGTCCAGCCCGAAATAGCCATAGCTCGGCTGCGGCCCCCAGACCAGGTCCACGCCCTGCCGATTGCCCACCCCGACGATCGCACTGACGGTGACGATGCTGCCATAGCTCGTCAGCGTCACCTGCGGCCCGGCGACCGGCGCGCCGACCACGTTGCCGCCCGCATTGCCCGCCCAAGCGGCAACCTTCACCGTCGGCAGATTGCCCGACATCGCCTTCACCCGCGCGCGGATCCGCAGATAGACCCCCGGCAGGATCGGCGTCTGCACCATGTAGCGCAGTTTCTGCGTGCTGGTAGTCTTCTGCAACTCCAGGCAGCCGCCGAAATCCTGATCGGCGGGCACATAGGCGGCGTTCGCCTGCCCGGCATAGCTGCCCGAGCCCGGCGTGCCGTCCTGATAGGACCAGACGCCAAGCCCGGCCGAAAACGGCGGCGGCATCAGCGCCACGCCGTCGGTGATGGTAATATCCATGACAAGACCCCTCGTCTCGTTGCCTCTCGGCGGTCAGCCGAAGGCGCCGCAAACGCGGAGGGCCCTGCCCGCGCCCCGCCGCATCACGCACGTGCTCATGATCGGAAACGCCGGACTGACCGCCCTGCGCCCAGAGCTACCAATCCGCCGTTAAGCCCCGGTTAACCCTGCGCGCGCCGCGTCAGGCGCCGACGCCCTGCGCGGGCAGGATCTGCACCCCGTCGATGCGCCAGGCGCCGTCGACCTGCACCATCCGGTAATCCAGCATCCAGACCCGCCCGCTGGCGTCGGTCACCATGATCCGCTGCCACAGACCCCCGGCCACCTCCCGCAGTTGCAGGTAGGTCACCCCCGCCGGATGCCAGACCATCGGATAGCCCTGTTTCACCATCTCGCCGAACGTTTCGGGGGTGCCGAACATCCCCTGGATCATCGGCGAGGCATAGGTAAAGGCCGTGGCGAAATCGTCGGCCCTGAGCGCCGCGATCTGGTCGCCGATCACCGCCTCGATATCCGGGTTTTCCGCTTCGTCCGCCAGCGCGGGCAGCGCTGCAACTGCCAGGAACAGCGCCGCCGTGAACGTCCGAACCATCGTCGTCCTCCTCTCATGTCCCCATGGAAAAGCTAGAACGCCCGCCCGGCCCGGCAAGACTGCGCAATGCCAATTCCGTTCCGACACCGCGCAGCGTAGACTGCGCGCAAAGGAGCCGCTTCATGGCCTTCAGTTTCGACCTGAGCGACCGCACCCTTGCGCGCGGCATGCGCCGCATTGCGCTTGAGCAGGTCGACCGTGCTCTGGATCAGATCGACCGGCCGGGCCTGCCGCAAGGCGAAGCGGTGCATGAAATCCGAAAAAGCGTGAAGAAGCTCCGCGCGCTGCTCCGCCTCGTCCGCCCCGGTCTCGCCGAACACCGCACGCTCGACGCTCTGTTGCGCGATGCCGCGCGCCGGGTCGCGGCCCTGCGCGATGCCGCGGTGCTGCTGCACACGCTCGACGCGCTGGCCCCCGGCGGCCTGCCCGCGATCCGCGCCGCCTTCACGCAGGCCCCGCCCCGCGCGCACGATGCCGCCGCCGACGCGCTCGCCACCTGCCGCGCCGATCTTGCCACCGCGCGCGGCAGCCTCAGTTCCCTCGCGCTGAAAGGGGCGGGCGCCGATGTATTGCAGGCCGGGCTGATCCGCACGCTGCATGAGGCCCGGACCACGCTGCATGTCGCGCTGCGCGAAACCTCGCCCGCCGCCGTGCACAATTTCCGCAAGCGGGTGAAGGATCACCTCTATCACGCCCGGTTGCTGACCCCGCTCTGGCCCGTGATGATGGGCCCCCATGCCGAAGCCGCCGAAGAGCTGGCCGAGACGCTCGGCCTGATGAACGACATCGCGGTGTTCCGCGACGCCCTCACCGCTCTTGATGTGCCCGCCGAGGAACGCGCCGACGCCGAAGTGCTCGCCCGCGTCCGCCACGACCGGCTGTCGCTGGTCGCCCTGCCGCTCGCCGCCCGCCTCTTCGCAGGGCGTCCCCAGGACGTGGCCGAACGCTGGTGTGCCTGGTGGGCGATCTGGCGGGCCGAGGCGTAGCGCGACTTGCGTTTTATCTGATGCGACGACATCAGAATTCGCCCAAGGCCTGGGGCGAATTCTGATTCAAGATAAACGCAATTCGCGTTAGCGGCTACGCCCGCGCCCAGCGAAACGCCCGTCGCAGTTCCGCCACCCCGTCGCGGTCGTACCAGCGGCCGTGCGCCAGGATCACCCGCTCGGGCGCCCAGCCGATCATCTGCTCCACCGCCGCACGCAGTTGCGGCCTGCCACGGCGGAACGTCCGGCGCAGGCGGATCGGCGCCTTGCCGTCGGGGTCCAGAACGCCGGCCAGCCGCGCGAGCCAGCGGAACCGGCGCGACAGCCGCGAGGCTTCGAAATTCTCGATCAGGTCCGTCAGCACCAGCGTTCGGCTGCGGGGGTGGAAGAACACCACCTCCTGATGCTCCGGGCTGCCGGGCACGATCATCTGGTCGATCTGCCCCGCCCACGCCGACGGGGCATCCGCGCCCAGATCGCGGTCCCACCGCACCGCTGCCCCGCGCTTCGTCGCGGGATCGCGCACACCGGGCGCGGCCCAGGCGATCGTGCCCGGCACCGCCGCCTGCCAGCCCGGCAGGCCCAGATCGTGATCCCGGTTCGGCGAGACCAGGTGCCGGATCGGCCCCAGAACCCGCAGGTCGCGCGCCAGCCAGTGCGAATAGGCGATCGGCGAATGCAGGAACAGATCGCCATTCGCCAGCCGGATCACCGTCATCCGGGTCGGAAACGGCATCCCATGGAAGCGCACCGCCGGACCATCGACGATCCAGACATCCGGCGCGACCGGTTTCAGCGCGCCCAGCGGCGCGTAATCCTTCACCCGATCAATCCCCCGATGTTCCGTGCGCGAGATGCGCCAAGCCGATCCCCGCGCACCGGAGATCGCTGACTTGTTCAGACATCCAACATGTGGCGAAAAGGGTGCGCCCCGAACCCGGCCGGGTCAACCGCCCGGCGCGGCAATGGGCAAGCCTCCGCTCAGGCCAGCCCGCCCGCCAGCCCCTTCTCGATCAGCGCGATGGTCTCGGCGACGCCGTAAAGCGCGATGAACCCGCCGAAACGTGGGCCCTGGCTGGCGCCCAGGAAGACCTCGTAGAGCGCCTGGAACCAGTCGCGCAGCGGGTCGAAGCCGTGCTCCTTGCCGACAGCATAGACGATGCCCTGCAACTCTTCCGCATCCAGCCCGCCATCCCAGGCTTTCAGCCGCGCCACCAGGTCGGCCATCGCCGCCCGTTCCTTCTCGGTCGCCAGGCGGAACACCCGCGTCGGCGCCACGAAGTCGCGGAAGTAGCGCACCGCGAACGCGGCCGCCTGATCCAGATCGGGGTTCGCCTCGGGGTTCGCCTCGGGCGCATAGCGCCGGATGAAGCCCCAGAGGCCGGATTTGTCGGTCGCCCCGGCGACGCTGGCCAGGTTCAGCAGCATCGCGAACGGCACCACCATGTGGCTTGCCGGAGGATGGCCGCCGTGGATGTGCCACACCGGGTTCGCCAGTTTCGCGGCGTCGTCCTGATCGCGATAGGCGCGCAACTGCTGGTGATATTCGTCCACCGCCTTCGGGATCACGTCCCACGACAGCCGCTTGGCGGTTTTCGGCTTCAGGAACATGTAATACGACAGGCTCTCGGTCGAGGCATAGGTCAGCCACTCGTCAATCGTCAGCCCGTTGCCCTTCGACTTCGAGATCTTCTGCCCGTTCTCGTCCAGAAACAGCTCATAGGTGAAATGCTCGGGCTTCTCGCCGCCCAGCACCTCGCAGATGCCGTCATAGATCGGCGTGTTGGTGGAATGGTCCTTGCCATACATCTCGAAATCGACGCCCAGCGCCGCCCAGCGCGCGCCGAAGTCGGGCTTCCATTGCAGCTTCACGCGCCCGCCGGTGACCGGCAGCGTCTGCTCGTCGCCATCCTCGTCGTCAAAGGTGATGGTGCCCGCCACCGCGTCGACGTGCTTGATCGGCACATAAAGCACGCGGCCCGACTTCGGGCTGATCGGCAGGAAGCAGGAATAGGTCTGCTGCCGCTCCTCGCGCAACGAGGCCAGCATGATCGCCATGATCGCGTCATACCTCTCCGCCGCCCGCAGCAGGATCGCGTCCATCTTGCCGGTCTTGTAATACTCGGTCGCGCTGGCGAATTCGTACTCGAACCCGAAGGTATCGAGGAACCGGCGCAGCATCGCGTTGTTGTGGTCGCCGAAGCTCGCGAATTCCCCGAACGGGTCGGGCACCGAGGTCAGCGGGCGCTGCAGATGCTCGCGCAGCATGGTCGGGTTCGGCACGTTTTCGGGCACCTTGCGCATTCCGTCCATGTCGTCCGAGAACACCAGCAGCTTCGTCGGCAGCTCCGAGATTTCCTGAAACGCGCGCCGGATCATCGAGGTCCGCGCCACTTCGCCGAAGGTGCCGATATGCGGCAGGCCCGAGGGCCCGTAGCCGGTCTCGAACAGCACATAGCCCTTTTCGGGCGGCGCCTTTTCGTACCGTTTCAGCACACGGCGCGCCTCTTCGAAGGGCCAGGCTTTCGAGGTCATCGCGGCGTCGCGAAGAGCGGACATGGGCGCATTCCCGGATCGGTGGGCCGGGCCCCGTGCCCGGCAACCCCCGTCTCCTATTGCCCACACCCCCGCGCGTCAATATTCTGCACCGCAACAAACGCCGGAAGGACAGACCGATGAGCTTCGACACCGCCTCGATGACGTCGCAAGACAGCCTTGTTGCTCTGATGATCGCTGTCTCTGCTTCGAACGAGACGATCCGCACGGCGGAACTGGTGATGATCCAGGGCATCGTGAACCACCTGCCGGTGTTCGCAGGCTACGATCCCGATCGCCTGCGCCGCGTCGCGCAGGTCGTGTTCGACCTGTTCGAGGAGGAAGACGGCCTTGACGCCCTCTTCGGCCTGATCCGTGATGCGCTGCCCGAACGGCTTTACGAAACCGCCTACGCGCTGGCCTGCGACGTGGCCGCCGCCGACGGCAAGCTTGGCCAGACCGAGTTGCGGCTGCTGGAGGAAATCCGCGAGGAATTCAACATCGACCGCCTGCACGCCGCCGCGATCGAGCGCGGGGCGCGGGCGCGGTTCATGCGCGCCTGACCCTCAGGCCCCGGTTGCGCATCAGGCGCACCTGACCCTCAGGCGTCGTATGCCTTTGCCCAGCGTTGCAGCAGCGCCTGCTGCAACCCGTGCGCCCGCCCGACCCAGGATCGCACACCGGCGGGCTCCTCGCGGTCCTCGCGCGGAATGGCCGCCGCGCGCGCCACATCGCCCGTCAGGATCGCAAAGATCAGCGCCCGCCCCTTCGCCGTCGTCTCATAGCCCGCGAGGTTGGAGACGAAATTCAGCGTGCCGCTTTTCGCGTGGATGTTCACCGGGCTGTCCTTCACCCAATTCCCCTTGGCGTCGCGCAGCGGAATCGGCTTCAGCAACCCCGGCAGTTCGCCGCCCGCGGCCGCGCGCAACAGCGTCACCAGATCGGTCGCCGTCACCCGGTTCTCGGCGTTCAGGCCGGAATGGTCGCGCAGCTTCACCGAAATGCCGAACCGGTCGCCCGCCCAATCGGTCATCCGCGCCGCCGAGGCGGCAAGGCTGTCGATCGGCCCGCCGCGCTTCTGGCTCGCCGTCAGGCCGATGATCTCGGCGGTTACGTTGGTGGAATACTTCAGCATCTCGCGCAGGATCGCGCGCAACTCATCGCTTTGATGCTGGGCGAGAATGTCGCCGGACGGCACGCCATCCGCCAGTTGTGGCACGGCCAGCGCGATCCCCTGCGCCGCGGCTAGCCCCCGGAACACGTCGCCCGCATAAGGCCCGGGTTCCCGCACCGGCAGCCAACGGCTGCCGCCCTTGCCCAACGCGCCCGCCGCGACGGTCCAGCGTTCGACGCCGTCCTGCCGGGCATAGGTGTATTGCGGCCCCGCCCGGTCGGCGATCGCCATCTGCGCCACGCTGACCGGCGCGTTGTAACGATCCGCCCGCGCATCCATCGTCAGCGCCCAGCCCGCGCCCTGCTTCGCCCAGCCGAAATAGACCCGGTTGAAGTTCAGGTTCAGCCCGCCGATGCCCGGATTGTAATCCACCTGATCGGGCTGGTCGGGGTCGATCTCGTCGATTTGCGGCAACGCCCCGCCCGCCACCAGGAACCGTCCGCTGACCGCGCGCACCCCGGCCGCCTTCAGCGCCGCTGCCATGTCGCCCAGATCGTCGGTGGTCAGCGTCGGATCGCCGCCCCCCGCCAGCACCAGATCACCCTGCAATGTGCCGCCCGTCACCGGCCCGGTGCCGATCAGCCGCGTTGAAAAGCGATAGTCGCCCCCCAGCATCTCCAGCGCATAGACCGTGGTCAGCGTCTTCGCCACGCTCGCGGGCGGCAGCGGATCATCGGCCCCCGCGCTTTCCAGCACCTTGCCGCTGGTCGCATCGACGACCAGATAGCCGACCCTGCCACCCAGCTTCGCCGCCGCGACCAGCGTCTCGGCCGCCTGCACCGGGGCGGGCACGCCCGGCAGCGTTTCGGGCCGCGCCTTGGGCGTCACCTTGGCCGTCACCGGCAGCGCAACGCCCGCCAGCAGCGCGCCCAGCACCCAGCGCCGCGATAGGTTGATGCCTGTCATGCCCATGCCTCCCAGAAAACCAGACCGCGCCCGATCGGGCAACCCGCGCCGCTCACCGCTGCCACTCGCCGCGTGCGCGGATCGCGCTGGACGACAGGTCCACCTTCGGCACGTCGAGATAACACCAGGCCGGAGGCGTCCGCCATGCCAGCCCGCGCGCGGGCACCCGGTACGCGGCAAAGCACCGCGCCGCCGGGGCAACTCGCGCCTTCAGGTCGATCCCCGGCCGCGCCAGCACCGCGACCGGCACATGAGTCAGGATCCAGCGCCAATGGTCCCAGCGGTGGAACTGCGCCAGATTGTCCGCCCCCATCAGCCAGACGAAACGGACGCCGGGATAAAGCGCCAGCAGCCGCTCCAGCGTGGCGGCGGTAAAGCGCGTGCCCAGCCGCGCCTCCAGATCGCTGACGACCACGCGCGGATCGTCCATCACCGCCCGCGCGCGCGCCATCCGCCGCGCCATCGGCGCAGGCTGCTCGCGCTTCAGCGGGTTGCCGGGCGACACCAGCCACCAGACCCGGTCCAGCCCCAGCCGCCGGATCGCCTCGCGGGTGATGTGCGCATGGCCAGCGTGGGCCGGATCGAACGACCCGCCCAGAAGGCCGATGACCATGCCCGGCGTCGCCAGTGGGAAACCCTGTCGCATGCGCGCAGTGCTACCCGATCCCGCGCCCCTGGGGGAGACATAAAAGCGTCATCTCCGCCCCGACCCGCCTGACGCTCGTGGTCCCGAAGCCGCCCCGACCACGCCATGCTGATACCACAAACGCCCGGCACACGGGGTCTGGTAGCAAGACAGCCCCGGAGGAGTCAGCATGACCGGCGCAAGCATTCCGTCCCGACGGGACAGGCTCGTGTCATCGGTCGCGATGGCTTTTCTTCTGGTGCTGGTCGCCGGGATGCTGCGAAACGCCATCGACTTCAGTGGCGTCAACGGGTCGGTCGACGGCCTCCGCTACGTCGACTTCGACGTGTTCCATCTGGTCGGGCGGATGGCCTGGCGCGGCGCGGTCGATCAGTCCTATTCGATCCCGACGTTGCTGACGGCCGAAGCGGCCGAAAACAGCCTGCACGCGCAGATGCCCTGGACCTATCCGCCGCAGTTCGACCTGATCGTGGCTCTGCTCGCGCTCGTCAACAAGGGCGTGGCCTACCTGATCTTCATCGGGGCGAGTTTCGGCGCCTACCTCTGGGTCTTGCGGCGACTGGCCGGGCCCCGCTTCGCCGAGGCCGTGATTGCCACCTTTCCCGCCCTGATGGTGTGCATCGTCGTCGGCCAGAACGGCTTGCTGACCGGGGCGCTGGTCGGGGCCTTCGCGCTGGCATCGCTGCGCGGCCGAACCATCGCGGGCCTGCCGCTCGGCCTGATGGTGATCAAGCCGCATCTCGCGGTGGGACTGACGGTGATGATCCTGGCGCGGCGCTCCTGGGGCGTGCTGGCGCTCGCGGCCGTCGTCACGCTTGCCAGCGCCGCAATCTCGACGCTCGCCTTCGGTCCCGGCATCTGGGCCGCCTTCCTCGCCGGGGTGCACGACGCGGGCACCTACCTGCGGCAGGGCGCCTACCCGATGTACCGCATGACCTCGCTTTACGCCGCCGCCCGCACCTTGGGCATCCCGGCCGATGCCGCCTTCGCGCTACAGGTGGCGGGGGCGCTGGCGGCCTGCGCGGTGACAGCCTGCGCCGCCCTGCGGCGCTGGCCGGCGCGGCAGCAGGTTGGCATCGCGCTTCTCTGCACGCTCGCCATCAGCCCCTACAACTACGATTACGACATGCCGATCTTCGGCCTCGCGGCGGCGCTGCTGGCGGCCGACGTGATGCTGCGCGCCACCCCGTGGGAGCAGGTGCTGCTTCTGGCGCTCGCCTGGCTGTCGACCGGGTGGTGGATCGTCGTCACGGTGACCCACCCGACCCACCAATTGAACCAGGATCAGATCGTCACCGTCTCGGGCCTGGCCTATGTCCTCCTCATCGCGCAGACCCTGGTGATCCTGCGCCGCGCCGCCGCCCCGGCCCGCAATCCGCTGCCGGAGCCCCTGACCGGCACCGTCTGATCGCGCGTCGCCGCGTCTCGACGTTGCCCTCGCGGCGCAGACCGGTTAAACGCGGGGTCATCCCTGAATCCGCGGAGAGAGCATCATGGCCGCCTATCAATACGTCTACCACATGGATGGCGTCTCCAAGACCTATCCCGGCGGCAAGAAGTGCTTCGAGAACATCCGCCTGAACTTCCTGCCCGGCGTCAAGATCGGCGTTGTCGGCGTCAACGGCTCGGGGAAATCCACCCTGATGCGGATCATCGCCGGCATCGACACCGATTTTCAGGGCGAGGCCTGGGCCGCCAAGGGCGCCCGCGTCGGCTACCTGCCGCAAGAACCCCAGCTTGACGAAAGCCTGAACGTGCGCGGCAACGTCATGCTCGGCGTCGCGGTGAAGCAGGCCAAGCTCGACCGCTACAACGAACTGGCGATGAACTACACCGACGAGACCGCCGACGAGATGTCGCGCCTGCAGGACGAGATCGACGCCGAGAACCTGTGGGATCTCGACAGCCAGGTCGACGTGTCGATGGAGGCGCTGCGCTGCCCGCCCGACGATGCCGATGTCACCACCCTCTCGGGCGGCGAGAAACGCCGCGTCGCGCTCTGCAAACTGCTGCTCGAAGCGCCCGAGATGCTGCTCTTGGACGAACCCACCAACCACCTCGACGCCGAAAGCATCGCCTGGCTGCAACAGCACCTGATCGACTACGTCGGCACCATCCTGATCGTCACCCACGACCGTTACTTCCTCGATGACATCACCGGCTGGATCCTCGAACTCGACCGTGGCCGCGGCATTCCCTACGAAGGCAACTACACCGCCTGGCTCGAACAGAAGGCCAAGCGCCTGCTGCAAGAGGCGCGCGAAGACAAGTCCAAGCAGAAGGTGCTGGAAAAGGAACTCAACTGGATCCGCGCCGGCGCCAAGGCCCGCCAGGCCAAGCAGAAAGCCCGGATCACCAAGTATAACGAGATGGCGGGCCAATCCGTGCGCGAACGCATCTCGACCGCCCAGATCATCATCCCCAACGGCGAACGCCTCGGCGGCAAGGTGATCGACGTCGTCGGCCTGAAAAAGCACATGGGCGACAAGCTTTTGATGGAGAATCTGACCTTCTCGATCCCGCCCGGCGCCATCGTCGGCATCATCGGCCCCAACGGCGCCGGTAAAACCACCCTCTTCCGCATGATGACCGGGCAGGAACAGCCCGACGAGGGCACCATCACCCTCGGCAACACCGTGCAACTCAGCTACGTCGACCAGTCGCGCGACACCCTCGACCCCGCCAAGAACGTGTGGGAGGAAATCTCCGACGGCCTCGACATCATCGCGCTCGGCGACGCCGAAATGAACTCGCGCGCCTATGTAGGCGCCTTCAACTTCAAGGGCACCGACCAGCAAAAGAAGGTCGGCCTCTTGTCGGGCGGCGAGCGGAACCGCGTCCACCTCGCCAAACTCCTGCGCTCCGGCGGCAACGTCCTGCTGCTGGACGAGCCGACCAACGACCTTGACGTCGAAACCCTCCGCGCCCTCGAAGACGCCATCGAAGACTTCGCCGGCTGCGCCGTCGTCATCAGCCACGACCGCTTCTTCCTCGACCGCCTCTGCACCCACATCCTCGCCTTCGAAGGTGACGCCCACGTCGAATGGTTCGAGGGCAACTTCGAAGCCTACGAAGAAGACAAGGTCCGCCGTCTCGGGGCGGACTCGCTGGAGCCGAAGCGGGTGAAGTACAAGAAGTTCACCCGCTAGCCCGCGCCTCCCCCCACAACTGTCACCCCCGCGAAAGCGGGGGCCTCCCCCCGCGGCGTAGGGCGGGGTTCACCCCGCCACCCCACGCCCCAAATTCCGCACCCAGATCCGGAACGGTGGGATACCGCTCGCTCTTCTGAAATGGATATGGGAGGCAGCCGCCAACAATTTGTTGAAATCTTGGCACAACACGATATCGTCATCCGGATTTTGGCCAGAACGCGTAGGTGCTCGCAATGCCGTTTGTATTAGCATTTTGGTTTTGCGTCGGGTTTATATATTTCAAGGTCGCGTGTGATTATATGTTTTTTGTCGGGCTCACTGTTTTTGCAGATTTTGTTGTTTCTGCGTCTCTCTCAATTGTAATTTTCTTCGCTTCGCTTTCCTATGCCAGAGCCTTGATATTTCGCGCTGGAGGAGCGGAACATCCACGTGTTCCTCGCAGTCGCGCCATTGCGCTTCTTATACCAAGAGTGCTGCTGGTGTTGTCGGCGTTTGCTCTTCTCTCTCGAATAGAAGTTTTTGGGTTTTCCAAGGAACTGAGCAGAAGTATTGAAGTGTTTGGATATGATGGTAACATTTCAACTGAAATCGTCACGTTTATTGTCATATTCTCAATTCCAATTGCGCTCCACTTCATGACCGTTGTCTTTGGAGCAAACCCATGGATCGAACAAACCGCCTTCACAGCAGAAAAAACGACGCGGCCGATAGAGAAATACCGACCGCAAAAGAGCGAGTTTGCGAAGACCCTCGATGACGATAAGCAAGCGTAGGGTGCGTGCTCGCACGCACCATTCGACGCACGAACTATTCCCAACACACCCGGATCGGTGCGTGAAATCACGCACCCTACCATCGTCCCGCCGCAATCTCCCGATGCACCGATGAATACGGCCAATCTTCCGGCCGGTCGACAAACCCGTGCTTCACCGGGTTGATATGGCAATACCGCACATGCGCCGCGAAATCGTCGTCATCCCGGATATGGTGCTCCCAAAACCGGCGCTGCCAAATCCCCCGCTCCTGCCGCACTTCATGGCTCCCCATCTTCGACAGCTACGGCGATAAGTGATTGATTTTATTATGGCCGAAGGGGCGAAAATGTAACTACATGAGGTCTGTCAGGCGGGTTTTGGCAGGTTTAGGGTGTCGAAGAGCTCCAATTGTTCGGGGCTTGGGGTGGTGATGCCTTCGAGCTTTCGATCCGCGATCCTGGCCTGATGGCGATGGATACGTGCCAGCAGATCAAGCGCGGTGCGTGGACTGGCGGTGTGGCCCTTGGCCTTCAGCCGCATGCGCATGACGCGGTAGAGCACGAGGGCCAGGAAGCAGATCAGGGCATGGGCGCGGATGCGGTCCGGCAGACGGTGGTGGACCGGCGCGATCTCGATGTCGGATTTCAGGACGCGGAAGCCGCGCTCGATGTCGGCGAGGCTTTTGTAGCGGGTGACGGCCTCTGCCGGGGTGAGATCGGGCGCGTTGGTCAGGAGGGCCAGCTTGCCATCGAAAAGCTCCGCCGCGGCAATTGCGTCTTCATCGAGCGCCCAGGAGAACCGGTCGGCGGCGTAATCGGCCTTGATGAAGCGAGTGAGTTCGGCTTCGGCCACCGCCCGGGCGAAGCGACTGTAGGCGCCCCGGTCGGAGGCCCGGCGGCCACGGGCGGTTTCCCCGGCATCCTGGGCGTCGAGCCGTGTCACCATCTTCTCGGCCATGGCGTCCAGTTCCGCGATCCGCGCCCGCCGCCGGGCGGACTGCAGGGCCGCGTGGGTCGGATCATGCGCCACGATCAGCCGGTGGCCGGCGAAGGTTGCCTCGGCGAGCCCCTCCTCGGAGAAAGCGAGCCCCCGGAAGGTCTCGGCCAGCTCGCCGTAACGCCGGGCTGGCACGGCGAGGATGAACTCAAGCTTGCGACCGCCCTGATCGGCAAGCGCGGTGAGTTCACCAATGTTGTCGAGACTCAGCAGGCCGCGATCGGCCACCAGGATGACCCTTTGCACCGGGAAGCGCTGCAGCACCACCTTCAGCATCGCTTGCAGCGTCTTGGTCTCGGCCATGTTGCCGGGGTGAACGGTGTGCATCAGCGGCAAGCCTTCGGCGGTTTGCACGACGCCGAGGACAAACTGCCGGGCGATGCCGCCGGTCTCCTTGTTCAGGCCGAAGGCGCGCAAATCGTCGTCGACCTCCCCCTCGCCATGGATGCGCACGGTGGTCAGGTCGTAGAAAACAATGGCCAGATCCTGATCCACGAGGGGGCGGATCTGACGGGCAAGTTCGATCTCCACGACCTCGGCATGATCCATCAGCGCATCCATGGCGCGCAGCAAATGCTGATGGGTCACACCCTCGGGCATTGCGGGCATGGCCACCGTCTCCAGCCAACGCAGGCAGCCCAGCTTGCTGTCCGGAGCGCAGAGGCGGTTAAAGACCATGGCGCGGATCAGCGCCTCGGCATCGATCTCGCGGCGCCCCGACCGCAATGCGCGGCTCAGGGCGCGGTCGAAGCCGAGGTCCTTCCAAAGCTCGTGCAGCGCGAACACGTCGCCAAAGCCGAGGGCGGCCTCATAGGTGATCTCGGCCGTCGCAGGCTCGACACGTCCCGCAGCCCGGCTGAGCCCTCTGATGAGTGCGTCAAGCTGTCCATCCTTGATCTCGTCGACTCGCCCGAGATTGGCCACCACGCGCAGCCGCGGCTTGCCGGCCTCGTTGCGGAAGGACTCGACAATCTGCAGATAGCGGCGACCGCCATTCTCGGTGATACGCGTGAACATGGAATGCAGGATATCCGCGCTAACTCATGCTTACAAGGCGACAAATCAAATCGGCATGTAACTACACGGAATCCGCCGAAAACGGCATCCACCGATGCCTAACGCATTGAAAATGCGTGACCGACCCCCTGCGAAACCGCGCGCATCCGACCCACAGTTGTCGAACTTCGGAGTCCCGGCCCCCCGAGTGGGGTGAGCCCCGCCGAGGAACTGGCCGCTAACCGGAAGGCAGGGTCATGGCGCAGCGCGTCGGCATCGTCGTGGTCACGCCAGCCCTGTGCCGACAGCAAGACCGAGGTCCGGATGAGCGAGGCAAGGTC